>CAYQDT010000435.1:0-4463 GCA_964416225.1 uncultured bacterium | reverse complement strand
GCGCCGTCTGCTCCCCCATCTCTCCGGCCCCGATGAGGAGCACCTCCCGCCCATCCAGCCGGGAGAAGATCTGGCGGGCGAGCTGCACGGCCGCCAGGCTCACGGAGACGGCGCCCTTTCCGATCTCGGTGTCCGTGCGGGCTCGCTTGCCCAGGGTGATGGCGTACTGGAAGAAGGTATTCAGCACCGAGCCCGCCGTCCCCACCTCGCGCGCCGTCTGGAGCGTCTCCTTCACCTGCGACAGGATCTGGCCCTCGCCCATCACCATGGAGTCGAGACCGGCGGAGACCCGGAAGAGGTGCCGGACGGCGGGCGTCCGCTCGTACGAATAGAGGTGGTCCTGCAGGTACCCGGAGGAAACGGCGCCCTGCCGCGCGAGGAAGCCGAGGATCTGTTCCTGCCAGTCCTCCTCATTCGTGATGCCGTAGACCTCGGTCCGGTTGCACGTGCTCAGCACGGCGCACTCCGTCAGGCGCGTGGCGTCGCGCAGCCCGTGGAGCATGTCTCCGGGGCTCCGTCCGTAGAGGGACAGCTTCTCCCGCAGCTCGACGGGCGCCGTTTTGTGGCTCAGTCCAACGACGACGATTCGCACGGTTCTGACTTCGCTCGAACGGGGCGCTTCCCAGGCAGCGCATGCCCGGGCCCGGTCTGCTCCGGGACCGGTCCCCCTTTATCTTCTGTTGCCGCTGCGCGGGCAGCCGCCGGACAACCTGCCTAGACGAGCTCCGGCTCCGGCGCGTGGGTCGGTGCGGGGACGGCTTCCGGCTCCCGGGACCGAACCCCCGTGACGGGCGGAACGCCTCGGGCCGCAAGCTGCGAGCGGCGCCGCCAGGTCATGAAGCCGCCGATGAACAGCACGATACAGCCCAGCCACAGCACCTGGATCCCGGGAACGTGGAGCACCTGGAAGTAGCCCTGCGCCCGCGCCTCCTCCGGCTTCAGGATGGCCGTGGCGGTCACGTTCCCCGGCTGCAGGCTCGCGTCCAGGAACAGCACGTAGGGCACCCCCTGGTGGAGGCCCTCCAGCGGGACGGGGATCGGATCGAACTGCATTCCCTGCGTCGGGTCCTGGATCAGTCGGATGTCTTCGCGGATCTTCTTCTCCGTGCCGTTCACGTTCAGGAGCAGGTCCATGTGCGCGATCGGCGTTCGGCCGGTGTTGTTGCGCATCGCCTTCTGGACGTCCGTCATGTCCAGGTTCAGGAGCTGCGCCGAGACGAAGTCCTGCGGGGCGTCCTTGAGTCGCTGAATGGTCACCGGTTCGGACGGGGGGCCGTTCAGCTTCAGGTCCGGGATCTGCACCGTGTTGTAGAGGTCCACCGCCGTGGGCTCCACGTACAGATCGCCCCAGAGCGAGCTCCACCATTCGTGGTGAATCTCCGGCCACGCCATTGCCTGCTTCCCGTCGCCCTGCTTGGAGACGAACAGCTTCGGGGAGAAGTGCATCGTCCGCCCGTCTTTCGTCGTGGCGTCGATGAGCATCCGGTCCCGGTCGGCGGCATTCGCCGCGCTCCGCTGCCCCACCCAGCTCCAGTCCATGCCGAGCACGTGTGCGGTTTCGCCCTGTGCAAGCCGCACCGGGAACGTCTTGTTGAACCGGCTGGTAATCACCACGGAGAGGAGCATGATCAGGAAGCCGGCATGCGCCACCCAGGCCCCGGCGTTCAGGATGCCGCCGCGCAGCGAGCGGACCAGCACCACGCCGGTGGTGGTGAGCGACAGCGCCATGATCATCCCGAAGGCGAGGTAGGCGAGATCGTTCCGGGTCCCCCGGAAGCCTCCGGCCCAGGCCCAGACCGCGGCGAAGAGGAAGAACGCAGTGATCGCCGCGGAGAGGCCGAGTACTGCTTTCGTGAAGGGCGGCAGCGGCTTTCCTTCCCGCGCCTGCCGCCACGGCATGAGAGGCGTGATCGCCATCAACAGCACCGTCACGTACATCACCGGCAGCAGCGCCTTGTTGTAGAACGTGAAATCGACGTTCGCCTTCTGGCCCAGCCCGGGCATCCACGCTTTCCAGATCGGCATCGTGACGCCGAAGGTGATGATGATGGCGGACGCGGAGAGCACGATCAGTCCGAGGAAGAAGCCGAAGTGGCGCTCCCAGACCTGGTCGTAGGCGATCTCGGACTGGATGTCCTTGAAGCGCCAGATCCAAATCCCCATGCTCATCACGAACCAGATCACCATGATGCCCAGCAGGGTGTTGAACACGGCCTGCTGCGGCGAGGCGAAGGAGTGCTTCGAGGCCTCGGAAAGCACGCCGCTGCGCACCAGAAAGGAGCCGAGCAGCACCGCGTTGCTCACCAGCACGCCGATGAAGAGGTTCGCCTGCTTGAAGTTGCCCCGGGCCCGCTGCGAAAGGAGACCGTGAATCAGCGCGGAGCCGACCATCCAGGGGATCAGGGATGAGTTCTCCACCGGATCCCAGCCCCAGTATCCGCCCCAGCCGAGGGTTTCATACGCCCAGTAGGCGCCCAGGAAGATCCCGGTTCCCAGGATCGACCACGCCCACAGCAGCCACGGCGCGGCGCGGTTCACCCAGTGGTCATAATCCCGCTTCATCAGCGCTGCGAGCGCGAAGCAGCCGGGGACGATCATGCTGGAGTAACCGACGAAGAGCGTCGGCGGATGGATGACCATCCAGAAGTTCTGGAGCGATTCGTTGAGGCCGCGGCCGTCCGTGATCCGGACGTATTTCCCCCAGCCGAAGTAATAGACGAAGTTGCCCCAGAAATCGTGGTCTGCCGGCAGGAAGGAGAGCTTGCTCATGTCGAGCGAGCCCGGCATGCTCGCGAACATCTGGACAATCGTTTCCCGAACCCCGTGCGCCGAGGGCAGCCAGAACGGGTTCATGAACGTGAGGAGCGTGAACAGCGAGACGTTGATCAGGGCGAAGAACGGCAGCACCCAGCGCTCGTCCTGCCGCGCCTTGAAGATCAGCAGGGAGCCCAGCACGGTGTTGTAGAGGATCCAGAGGAAGAAGGTGCCTTCCTGGTCGGACCAGAAGGAGGCAAACCGGTAGCCGGACGGCAGGGTGGAGTTGCTGACCTTGTGCACGTACTCCACCACGTATTGCTGCTGGAAGATCAGCGCCCAGAGGCAGAGGGCGCCCATCACTCCCATCCCGCAGGTGACGAAGAACATCCGTCGGGCCCACCCGCCGATCCGCTCCGTGGCCAGGGCCGCACGGGCCTCTCCGGCGGCGGGCGGCAGTTCCGGTTTTCCGCTCCGGCGCGCGCCGTTCTTTCCGTTTCCGCTCTTGCCGTTCCCGTTGGTCCCGTTTCCGATCGCGCCGCCGGCTCCCGCCCGGTGCGCCGCCTCCGCCGCGGCGGAGCCCTCCCGGGTGCCGGAGGTCGGCGTGGGATGGAGGCGCATGGTGCGGATCATGGCCGTCCAGTACAGCACCACGCAGGTGATCGCCGATGCGAGGCCCAGCCAGATCGCCAGGTTTCCGGCGGTGACCAGCGTTCCCAGAACGGGTGAAGAGAAGATTGGGTCCATAGTCGTTGGCGCTATCCGGGGTCAGGCCCCGCTGCGGGGCTCAAGGTTCGAACGGAACCCCATCCGTTCCGCGGACCGGCTTTCGGCTCTCGGGCAGACGGCCTGGAGCAACTCGGTCGTTCGCTCGCTGGGAGAGGGCGCTCAAAAAGCCCTCGGGCGGGGCGCATCGGTCCCGGCGGTCCTCCCCCGGGGAGCGCTGGGCGCCGTCGAGTTCCAAATTCAGGGCCCCGGCCGCGCAGACGGAGCCCAGCACCCGCGGCGGACTAACGGCTGGCGCTCTGCTGTCCCGTCTCCCGCTGCCACTTCTCGATCAGCCTCTGCTCGTCCGGGCTCGGGCCGCCCTTGTCCTGGTACTTGCTCGGGCACTTCGTCATGACGGACTCCGCCTGGAAGCGGTGGTTCGTCGCATCGTAGAAGCCGCCAACCTTAGCATGGCTCGCGGACGGAAAATTGGCCGGGAGGGAGATGGTCGCATTGTCGTACAGCACCTCCATCCGCTGCGGCGAGTGCTCGTCGATCAGCGTGAACCGGACCAGGTTGCCGCCGCGAAGCGGTTGGATGCTGGTCTTATCCAGCTTTCCGTATACCTCGCACTGGTCCTTGCTCTTGACCACGTCCGCGAAGGATGCCGTGGTGAGCGTGGAGCCGCGGAGGGAGACTCCCGCCACCACCACGCAAGCCAGCACCACTCCCATGCCCAGCAGCATATTCCGGTTCATTCGCGGTTCTCCAGGTCGCCGATACGCCCGTCCAGACTTCTCAAATAGGCCCACAGGCTGATCCAGATCAGCAGGCTCACCGCCAGTACTACGAAAAGTGTCATCCGCTTAGCTCCGCGGTCCCGTTGAAGTTTCGCTGCCCTCCCGGGCGTGCCCCGGTTCACTCCGGCCGTTGCTGCCGGCTCCGTTCTGAGGCCGGGCCCGCCGCTGCGCCTCGAGGCGCAGCGGCGCCGGCCCGGCGGC
>CAYQDT010000434.1:0-4471 GCA_964416225.1 uncultured bacterium | reverse complement strand
GACCTCCCAGATCCTGGAAAACGTCGCCCGCCTGCAGCGCCGCCGAACCTCCGAGGTGATCAACCACTACAACGTGACGCCCACGTTCGACATCTATGCGAACGTCCAGGACCGGGACCTGGGCGGCGTCACCGTGGACCTGAACCGCGTGTTGAAGGACGCGATGTCCCGGGTGCCGCGCGGCTCGTCCATCGTGGTGCGGGGACAGGTGGAGAGTATGACGAGCTCATTCATCGGGCTCGGCGCCGGGCTGCTCTTCTCGATCCTGTTCATCTACCTGCTGATGGTGGTGAACTACCAGTCGATGGTGGATCCGGTCATCATCATCTCCGCCCTGCCGGGCGCTCTCTGCGGCATCATCTGGATGCTCTTTGTCTCCCACACCGTCTTCAGCGTGCCCGCGCTGATGGGGACGATCATGTGCATCGGCGTGTCGACTGCCAACAGCATCCTGGTGGTGACCTTCGCAAACGACCGGCGCCACGCGGGCGACGACGTCATGACCGCGGCCATGGCCGCCGGATGCACCCGGCTCCGGCCGGTGTTGATGACGGCTGCCGCAATGGTCATCGGCATGCTTCCGATGGCCCTCGCGCTCGGCGAAGGGAGCGAGCAGAATGCGCCGCTGGGACGCGCGGTCATTGGCGGTCTGCTCATGGCCACCGCCTCCACGCTTTTCTTTGTGCCCACCACCTATGCCCTGTTGCGCAAGCGCGCGCCGCACGCTGACGCGGACGAAGAAGAGCCTTCGGGGAGGAGCGGCGGGTTGGGCCACGCCGCGAGGAAAGCACGCGCGGTGGCGATCCGGACGCGCAGCGTACAGCCCGAGGCCAGCCACGCTCAAGCGCGAAACTAGCCCTTGAATACGAGTCAGAAACGTTCTTCACCAGGTAGGCAACGGAAATGCAGACGACGAGTGACCCGTCCCACGAAATCCACCAGGAGCAGGAAGCGTGCGCCATCCTTCCGCGACACGCTGCCGCGCCGCCCCCCGCGGATCCTCCCCGCCGGAGCGCGGCGCGTGCGGCCGGGCTGGTCGGCCGACTGCTGCTGGGCCTGGCGCTGGTCGCCGGCTTGCTCCTGATGGGGGCCATGCCGCGGATGAAGCAGAACAAAAAGCTGCAGGCAATGGCGGCGGCACACCGGGATGAGCAGGCGCTGGTGGAAGTGGTGTCTCCCCACACGGCAGCGGGCTCTTCCGCGGTGACGCTGCCGGGCAACGTCCAGGCGGTTGAGGAGACGGTGATCAACGCCCGCACCAGCGGCTACCTGCGCCGGCGCTTCGTGGACATTGGGTCCAAGGTCCACGCCGGGCAGGTGGTGGCGGAGATCGAGGCGCCGGAACTGGACCAGCAGCTCCTACGGGCACAGGCCGAGACCAGCAAGTCCCGGGCGGGCCGGGAGCAGGCGGAGGCCGACGTGGCGAAGCTGACGGCCAACGTGCAGCAGGCGCAGTCCGAGTTGGCGCGGATGCAGAGCAACGTGGAGACGGCCCGCGCGGATCTGGCCCACAGCAAGGCGAAGCTAGTCCAGGTTCAGGGCGCCCGCTCCGAGGCTGCCTCGAAGGTAAGCCAGGCACAGAGCGCCAAGTCGGAGGCGATCGCCAAGCTGGATCAGGTGCAGAAACACCTGGCGGGCCAGCGCGCGATTCTCAAGCGCGCCAGGGCCCGCTCGGCCTTCGCGGAAACCACCCTCAAGCGATGGCGGCAGTTGGAAGCCGGCGGCGTCATCTCCGGACAGGACCTGGACGAGAAGCAGGCGGATTACGACACCGCGCAGGCCAACGTCGCTGCGGCCCAGGCAGACGTAGAGTCCGCGCAGGCGGACGTGGACGCGGCTCGCCATGCCATCGAGGCGCGCACCAGTGACGTGGAAGCCGCGCGCCACGCGCTGGAGGCTCGCGCAGGCGACGTCGCCGCGGCTCAGGCGGACATTACCGCCGGAGAACAGAAGGTGAATTCCGCGCAGGCCGCCGTGGCCTCGGCACAGGCGAACGTCGGCGCGATGCAGGCTGCCGTGCAGGCGGGCCGGGCGAACTCACGCGCCGCGCAGGCCAACATCGAGGCGAGCAAGGCGACCGTCCAGGGGTACGCGAGCCTCATCGGTTTCGAACGGGTGCGGGCCCCGTTCAACGGAGTGATCACCGCGCGAAACGTGGACACCGGAGCGCTGATCAACGCCGGCAGCGGGAGCAGTTCTACCGCAGATCCTACCTCCACCGTTCCGCATTCGGGACTGTTCGGTATTGCCCGCACGGACGCACTGCGCGTGCAGGTTCAGGTGCCGCAGCCGTTTGTCGCCCTGGCCAGGCAGGGGCAGCGCGCTCGAGTGCTGGTACAGGAATACCCCGGGCGCAGCTTCGACGGCCTCGTGGCGCAGACCGCGGGCGCCCTGGACGCAACCTCCCGGACCCTGCTGACGGAAGTGCGGGTAACCAACCGGGATGGGCTGTTGATGCCCGGTATGTATGCGCAGGTTCAGTTTCTGGGCAAGCAGTCGCGGGCTTCGCTCCGCATCCCGGCCAATTCCCTCATCGTGGACGGATCCGGCGTGCGAGTGGCTACCGTGGGTCGGAACAAGCACCTGCACTTCCAGCAGGTAAAGGTTGGAAAGGACTTCGGCAAAGAGGTGGAGATCACGGAAGGACTGGTGGGGAACGAGCAATTGGTCAGTAATCCCACCGATGAGCTGACCGAAGGGATGACGGTGCGCGTTGCGTCGGAGCGCCGGTAGATGGACGTACGAACGACAGGCAAGCCGGTGGTGGCGCTTTCGACGATCTGTGTGGGTCTGATCTTTCCGGCGCTTGGCGGCAGGCCGGCCGCGGCGGAGCAAGCCCCGGCCGGCGCTCCGGCACAATCGGGTGCACTCCCCCAGCTGCCCGGTTCGCCCGGGGGCGTCACCCCGGGTCCGGTGACCCCCCAGCAGGGTCTTCCGGAAATCCCCAGCTTGCGGCCGGCCCTTCCCAACCAGCCGCTCACGGCGTCACCGACCCTCCAGCAGACGGCGCCTACTCTGGCCGGGCGGCCACTGACGATCCAGGAAGCCGTGGCCCTGGCGCTCGCCACGAACCGCACGCTGGCGGAGTCAGCGGAGACTCTGTACCGGATCCAGGGCCGAACCGGAGAGGTGCGCGCGCAGTCGCTGCCGGTCCTCGGCGCTCAGTTCGGTGACATCTACCAGAACTCGCTCCTCGAGCCCGCCGTGATCATCGCCGGCACCCTGCCGATCGACATCACCGGTCTGCTGCACGCCGCAACCAGCCAGGCACAGTTTCAGGAAGTGGCGGCCCGCCTCGATCTGAACCGGGCGCGGAATCAGGTGATCTCAGACGTGAAGGCAGCCTTCTACGCGGTGCTTCGGGCCAAGGCGCTGGTCGCGGTGGCCACAGAGGGCCTGCAGAACTCCCTGGACCGGCTCAAGGACGCGAATCTGCGCTATCAGGCGCGCGCCACGGCCTATTTCGACGTGGTCCGCGCGCAAACCGACGTGGCGAACGCCCGCCGGCAGTTGATCCAGGCGCGAAATGCCGTCAGTCTCAACACCGCCGCCCTGGCGAACGCGATCGGAATTCAGGTGACGACGGCGCTGCAGGCCTCGGAAGCAGGGGCCGTCGAGCAGCCGCCCGGTGTCCCGCCGCCGCCTGCGCCGCTGCCGCCTCCCGCGGGGAACCGTCAGCCGGAGAACCCCACGCGGCCCGAGCCGCTGCAGCTGAGCCCCGCGGACCTCACCGCCCCGCCCAATGAGCAGGTCCTGGAGGAAGCGCAGAAACTTGGGCCGGACTACCAGCCGCTCCTGGACGAGGCGATGGTCAACCGGCCGGAGATTCTCGATTCGGAGGCGGTTCTCGCGGCGGCACGGAAGGGACTGCAGTTGGCGAAACGGAGCGTGCTTCCGTCGCTCGGTCTCACGGCGGGCTTCTATGACTTCCGCAGCTCGAGCGGGACCCGCATCGAGGAGCCGCGGGCCGGCCTGCAGCTCGTCGTGCCGGTGTTCGACGCCGGCGTTTCGAAGGCGCGCAAGCAGCAGGCGCGGGGTGAGATCGCCGTCGCCACCACGGAGCAGCGCCGGGTGGTGGACCAGATCACGCTGGAGGTACAGCAGGCCTATCTGAATGAGGTGCAGGCCCGCGAGCAGGTGGCCGTTGCGAACCAGGGCTTGGTGCAGGCACAGCAGGGCTACGACCTGGCGCGGCGGCGGTACCAAGCGGGATTCTCTCCACTGCTGGAGGTGAGCGATGCTCAGGCCGCGCTGACGCTGGCGGAGACCAACCAGGTCGAAGCGCTCTACAACTACAATCAGAGCCGCGTCCTGCTGGATCGCGCGGTGGGCCGGTATGCGTACGGAGCGCAGGGCCCCGGATATCCGGCCCCACCCCCGGCGAAGGTCGTCGGCACGCCGTCGCCGAAGCTCCAACGGCGCACGCGGTAGAGGGCGGAGCGCCCCGCGTCCCACGCGGTGCCCCCTCCGC
>CAYQDT010000433.1:0-4489 GCA_964416225.1 uncultured bacterium | reverse complement strand
GGAGGCGGCGGGCGACCTCCTCGTCGAGCGGCACCACGGCGGAGCGGGCGTCGACGACGAAAAGGAGCACGTGGGCCTGGTCGATCGCGGCCTCGATCTGCCGCTCCACCTGGACGGTGAGGTTGTCCACGTCCGCGACGCCGATGCCGCCGGTGTCGACCAACTCGAAGAAGCGGCCCTGGGCCTTGACCAGCGTGGTGACGCGGTCCCGGGTGACGCCGGCCGTGGGGTACGGCTCGCTCGCGGACCAGAGCCTCACGATCACCGGGAATACCGCCCTCACGACCTACACCCTGACCGCCATCAGCATCGCCAACGCGAGCCCGGCGAGCACGGTCACCCTCTACGGCTACGAATACCAGAGCGACGGCGCGACTCCCGTCCCCGGGCGGAGCGTCTCGGTCGCGCTGACCGGAGCGCCGGCGAGCGCCGGCAACGCGCTGCTGGAGAGCACGCCGCGGACGCTCACCACGGACGCCACCGGCTACTGGAGTGCGGCGCTGGTGCGCGGCAAGACCTACCGCGTCCATATCCGCGAGGCGGGCATCGACAAGACCATCCTCGCGAGCACGGACGGGACCGTGCTGAGTCTCAACATCAAGGACGCCTGACCTCGTTGTCGGGCATGCGGAGCCTCACCCTCACGGGTGGGGCTTTCTCGTTGTCTGACTGACCCACAGGAGCCGCCTCATGGATCGGGTAACATCTCCCCGGAAGAAATCTCTGTTTCTCGCCCGGCTCCGGCCGGGCCTTTTTTTCGCCCTCCTGACCCTGGCCGCGTCGGTGCCGATGGTGCTGGCGGCCGGCGCTCCGGCGCCTCGTTCGGCCCCGTCCATCGCGCTCCAGGCCGCGGACCCCACGGGCCAGCGGGATTCCGCCCCCGCCATCCAGGCCGCACTCGATGCGCTCCCGGACCATGGCGGTACCGTGGATCTGGGTCCTGGTGACTTCCGGATCGACACCCCGATCCGGCTGCGTCCCGGCACCATCTGGCGGCGCAACATGCGGCTGCGGGGGGCGGGCGCCGTCGGTGCTGACTCGATCAGCACGACACTCTGGTGGCACGGTGACCCGAATGTCGCCCCGGTGCAGATCACGGGCGCGCACAACACGGTCGAGGGCCTGCGGGTGGTGCCGTACGGCACCAACACGATGTTCGTCGGGATCGACATCGACTGGGATGCGGCCTCCGGTATGGAGTGCACGCGCAACGTGGTCGCGCACTGCTGCGTGCAGGGTCCGATGACCTATGGCATCCGCCTCGCCGCCACGGCGCCGGCGAACGGTGACGACTGCACCTTCGAAGATGTGGCCATCGGCGGCTTCCTCCGGTCCGGCCTGTACCTGGCCAGCCGCAACATGCAGAGCAAGTGCGAGAACGTCACCCGCTGCCGCTTCGAGAGCGGCGGCGCGAACGGCCAGGACGCGGTCTACTGCGAGAGCGGCAGCGTCCGCCTGCGGAACTGCTGGTTCAGCGGGGTCGACCAGATCCTCAACGTTCAGATCAATACGGACTACCAGGTGCTGGAAGACTGCCAGGCCGAAGGGTTCCAGTCGATCGCCGTCTGCGGCGGCGCCTCGACCGGTATGCCGGTCACGATCCGCGGCGGACGGTTCGGCTTTTCCCAGGCCATCACTCGTCCGCAGGTGATCCTCCGCGGCGGTCCGCTGGTAATGGAGGGGGTGAAGTTCGAGGGCAATTATGCCGGTGACGCGCTGGAGTTCGACTGCGAAGGCGGCTACTGCCCGACGTCGATCCTCGCGGACGGCTGCTACTTTCCCACGGATCGCCCGCACTTCTCCTGCGACTCGGACGGCATGATCTCCGTCCGGGGCTGCAAGGGGATGAAAGCGGACGGCAGCGAGATGCTCATCCGGGACTGGAAGCGGGCCGGCGGTGCGACCACCGTGGTCGGGAAGATCCCGAGCCTCATCACGAGCACGCCCGGCGATTACGAAGATCCGTCCGCGCTGCTGAACCTCGTCTCCCCGAACCAGGGCTTCCTGCCGCCCCGCATGAGCACGGTCCAGCGCCTCTCCATCGTGGCCCCGGCCGAAGGGCTGGTGGTCTTCGACACCGACCTCCACACGCTGTGCGTCCACAGCGGCGGCGGCTGGCTGGCACTGGGCGGCACGCCCGTCCACTAGATCCGGAGGCAACTCCCCGCCGGATAGCCCGGTATGGGACCCGGGACGCGAGGCGGGCCCGAGCAGGCAAGGCTGCGCTCGGCGGCCTTCGTCATCCAAACCTCATGCGCCCCGCACCCGGCTTCACCAGGTGCGGGGCGCATTCTTGTCCGCCGGACGGCGGATCCGGGATCACCGGGAGTCCGAACCCGTCACGCCGGTCCGGCTCACGGATGCCTGGCTGAAGTTCAACGTCACCGTGTCGACCACGGTATCACCCTCTGCGCCGCCGAAATGGTACGAGCTCACGAGGACGTCCGAGAGAGTCACGGTGGTGAGCGAGACCGATCCGTCGTCCGCGGTGTCCCGCACCTCGACCAGCGCCTTTTGAAAATGCGAGCGGAGCGCAGTGGCGCCCTCTGCGCGGTTAGCAGTGGGCGCGGTTGCCGTCGCCGCCGCGGTGGTGCCCGGGGCGGAGCGGAGGGAAGCGGACGGGCGGGGAGCGACGGCCGCAGCGCACGGGAGCGGGAACGACCGGAGAGGGGAGGCGAGGACGCAGCACACCGGCCCGGCACGGCGGGCTACGGCTGACGGGGGAGAGGGCTGGGGCGGAGGCGCGTGCCGCCCAGGGGCCGGAGTGCGCCCCCCGCCGCTCGGTGAGAGGTAGACGGCGCTTCCGGCAGCGATCTGCCCGCAGTGGTGCCAGGTGAACCGGCCCCCTCCCGTACCCCAGCGGCAGCGGGCCGGCTCCGGGCCGACAGCAGGCTCGACGGCGCACGACCGCGAGAGGGGGAGGCGGCCCGCGCTGACGACGCCTCCCCTTCTCGTTGGCCGGCGCGCAACCCGCTGCGGATCAGGGCACCGGAAGACCGCTGCCGCCATGCGGTAAAACCGGACCAGTCGCGGCGAAACGGGATCCCCTACACCGGCGACGCCGGTAGGTTCTTGGTCGCCAGGCTGTGAACGCCGCCCCCGGCGATACCAGCGACGTTGGTGAGGAAGCCGGAGGGGTCGGAGGGATCCCGCACCGGCACCGGCGTGGAGCGGTAATAGGTCCCGGTGCCGTCCCCGAGCTCACCGTAGTAGTTGTCGCCCCAGGCCACCGCCGTCCCATCCCCCTTCAGCGCCAGGCAGTGGAGGCCGCCTGCGGCGATACCGGCGACGTTGGTGAGGAAGCCGGAGGGATCGGAGGGAACCCGCACCGGCACCGGCGTTAGGCGGTTATTCTGGGTGCCGTCCCCGAGCTGGCCATAGCTGTTCCAACCCCAGGCCTCGACCGTCCCATCTGCCTTCAGCGCCAGACTGTGGTCCGAGCCCGCAGCCACCGCCACCGCATCCGCGGGGGCGGCGGCGGGCCCGGCGGTGTTCCGGCCCGTGGTGGTGCCGTTCCCGAGCTGGCCGTAATCGTTCCCCCCCCAGCCATAGACGTTGCTGGCCGGCGCGGCCTGGGCGCGGACCGGCGCCGCAGCGCGGGTGAACAGGGCCCCGGCGGCGGTGAGGATCAGCCCGGCCCGCAGCCAGGCGCGGCGGGTGCTCCGCCAAGTCTTGATCGGGTGCATCGTTCCTCCATGGGCCAACGCGCCGATGGGGTCGAAGAGGTGAGAGGCGCGCGGCGCGTTACTGTGTTATTAAATATTCATAGGACGACCTGCGCTGCTTATTGTAGGAACCTTCAATCATCTGGCAGGGAACGCGTTCTGGCGGGGCCGAGCAGGGCGGAAGGGGTCCGTGCGGCTCCCCGCGCCGGCCGGGCGGTGCGCAGCGTCCGAAACGGAGGGCGCGGCCGGGGACGGAAAGGCCGCGCGACGCAGGGGAGGCGTCGGCCGCGATCGCGCCGGCGCCTCCCCGTTCCAGATTTCCGGTGAGCGGCTTCCACCGCGGATGTCACGGTGCCGGGAGGTTCTTCGCCGCCAGGCTGTGATAGTAGCCACCCGCAGCAATGCTGGTCACGCCGTTGAGGAAGCCCGAGGGATCCGCCGGGTCTCGCACCGGCACCGGGGTGTACCTCCAGGACGTGGTGCCGTCTCCGAGCTGGCCATATGTGTTGTCGCCCCAGGCCACCACCGTGCCGTCCACTTTCACCGCCAGGCTGTGCCCCACGCCGGCAGCGACGGCCGTGACGTCAGTCAGGATGCCAGATGGATCGGCGGGGTCCCGCACGGGGACTGGGGTGAGGCGGTTGGTGGTGGTGCCGTCTCCCAGCTGGCCCTCGTAGTTGCGGCCCCAGGCCACCACCGTGCCGTCCGCCTTCAGCGCCACGCTGTGAAGATAGCCGGCGGTGATGGCCGTGACATTGGTGAGGAAGCCGGAGGGATTCGCCGGGTCTCGCACCGGCACCGGGGTGTACCTCCAGGACGTGGTG
>CAYQDT010000432.1:0-4497 GCA_964416225.1 uncultured bacterium | reverse complement strand
GATGCCGATGCGCGCGGCGAGCTGCGCCGGTGTCGGCACCGCCCCCATTTGCTGCTCCAGTTCATCCCGGATGTGATGGAGCCGCGTGGCCAGCTCCCGCACCCTTCGCGGTATCTTGACGCCCCAGCTCTGGTCGCGGAGATAATGCTTGATCACGCCGATGATCGTCGGCGCCGCGAACGTGATGAAGCAGGTGCCGCAGTCCGGCTCATACCGCTCCACGGCCGCGATGAGACCGAGGTAGCCGACCTGAACCAGGTCCTCCGCGCTGATGGTGGTCATGGGCCGGAACCGCGCCGCCAGGTAGTGAACGATGCGCTCGTTCTCCATCACCAGGGCGTTCCGGAGCCGGATGCTCCGGGTGCGTGCATACTCCTCAAACCGAGCTTGAGTGTGCGTGCTGCCCCGGGTGTGTGCCGCCTTCCGTCGAGACGGCGCCATCCGGCGTCCGCGGGGGGTCGTTTCATCCGGATGCTTTTGGCTCATCATCACTGACCGTGCCGTCATCGTATCATTCCAAGCCGGTGCCCCCGTCGCTTAGAAGCGCTGCCGCACGCGCCTCCGGAGGCGGCCCTTCGGGTACAGGGTGCCCGTGATCCGGTCCGGTGAACCAGGAAGAACGTCGCCAAACGACTCTCGCGCTCCAGGGCATGGCGCCGGGCGCTCTTCCGGGACCGCCCCGCCGGACAACCCCTCCGCGGCACATCCGCGTATCGGCTCACCTCGCACGGCCGAAGGCTGGGGTGGCGGCTCCGAACCGATCCCCGGGCCGCCGGCCCACACCGGGCGCCGCCCGGCCTGTCGAATTCACAGCAATGCGTGTACCAAATCCGAAAAGGTCGCTGCACCTTCGGGTCCCCCCACTGCATCTGGCTTTCGCCGGCCGCGAGCGGCGAAATTCCGGGCCCGCGTGCTGCTTCACCCGGGCAGGCGGTACGAAAATTGCGATGCGGGCGAGGCTGGCGCCGTGGCAGGAGTTTGTTTGCCCAACAGTTAACGTGATCCCATTCGCGGCCCATCGTGGCTGCGGGATCACCCGGGACCGATCCGCCTCTCGGGTCGCACGTTGTAACCGTCAGTGCGCAACCGGATCTTCGATACCGTCCAGGGAAGCCGCATTGGCTCCGTTCCGGTTTGCGTGGACAGGAGTGCCCCGCATGGGAGTGTACCAGGAACGCGCGGGAGACCAGGATATCGACCTGGATCAGTTGATCGGGGTGCTCCAGCCCTCGGCGGGAAGACCCGTGGCCCCGGATGGGAGCGGTGACTTCCAGGAGCGGATGCGGATTGTCCCCCACCACTGGCGCGTCGCCGTCGGCGGGTTCTTGCTGTGTACCGCGGTGGGCGCCGCGCTTGCGCTCGCCATCACGCCCGAGTGGGAAGCACGGGGCCGGCTGGTCGCCGAACCGCTGGCGGCCACCGGCAAGCCGCTTGCCGCGAACGATCGTCTGGCGGAGCTTCTCACCCGGAAGCTGCCGAATGCCTCCACTCAGGCCGAGACGATCCAGGGGGACGCCGTCCTCCAGGAAGCGGCGGCGCGCCTGCACCTGCCTCCCGGGGTGCGCCCCGCGGTGGAAGCCCAGGTGCTTCCGGGCACGGACGTCGTGGAGATCACCGCCACGGGCCGGGATCGGGAGCTGGTGGCGCGCACGCCGAATGTCGTGATGGAGGTCTTCCTCCGCTCCGTCCGGCTTTCCGAGCTCGGGCAGGTCCGAAAGGTGCGTGGGCTTCTCCGCGAAGAATACGCGGCCACCGCGAAGGCCGCGCGGGCGGCGGAGAACGAGCTCACCGCCTTCAAGCAGCGGACCGGGCTGCGGAGCGGGAACGGCGCCTGGCGCACCCAGGCCGCCCAGGTTGCCCGCGGCCAGGCGCGCCTCCAGGCGATGGACCTCGAGCTCGTCCGCCGCCGCCAGCAACTGGAGGAGCTGCGCAAGATTGCGGTCCAGGACTCGGCCGGCTTTGGGCTGCAGCCGGGGACCGAGGCAGCGGTTCCGGCCGAATTGCAGACGCTCGAGGCAAAAGTGGACCGCCTGCAGGCTGCCCGGAACGATCTCAGCCGGCAGCTCGCCGAGATGCGCGGCTCCGCGGAGCGGGTCGCCGGCTGGCAGGCCGCCCTCACCGGCAAGACGCGCCGCTACGAGGAGGCCGTGACGCGGCAGGGCGAGATCGCGACGTGGATCCGGGATCTCCGCCTGCGGGAGAATGCGGTGCTGCCGCCGGCCCGGATCATCGGCCGGTCCGAAACCGCCGCCGACCGCTCCGCTCCGCACCGGCTGGTGACCCTGGGATACGCGGCGCTCCTGGGACTGCTCCTCGGCTGCGCCGGCGCGTTCCTGGTGGCGGAGATGGACGACCGGATCCACTCCGTGCGGATCTGCCGCCGCTGGCTCGGGATGCCCAACCTGGCGCAGGTTCCCACCCTCCCCCGCCGGGAGCGCGGCCGGCTGCTGTCTCGGAACAGCGCCGCCATCGAGGCCTATCGGACGCTCACCTTTTCGCTCCGCATCGCCCATCAGGAGCGCCCGATCCGGACGCTCCTGGTCACCAGCAGCTCCGCGGGTGAGGGAAAGACCACCACGGCCCTCAACCTGGCGGCGGTGCTCGCGCTCGCCGGGAAGCGGGTGATCGTGGTCGACGCAAACCTCCGCCGCCCGGCGCTCGCCCGCCGGTTCCAGCTCGAGGGGAAGCCGGGCCTCGCGGAGGTACTGCGGGGAGCAGCCGCGGCGGACGATGCGCTCCACGCCACGCCGGTATCCGGATTGCGGGTGATGCCGGCCGGCCGTATCCCACCGAACCCGGCCGAATTGCTCGACGCCGGGGGGATGGAAGACGTGCTCGACGAGCTGGACACCGAGGCGGACGTTGTGGTCATCGACGCGCCGCCGGCGCTCGACGCGCCCGAGGCACAGCTTCTGGCGGCCCGGACGGACGCGGTGCTCCTGGTGGTCCAGATGAGCCGCACGCGCCGGGCCGAGCTGCAGGAAGTGCGCGACCTGCTGCAGAGCGCGCGTGCACGGGTATTGGGAGCGGTAACGAACCGCGTGAGCCGGCGCCACGGGAGCCTGATCCGCTTCGGCCGGTGAAGGCGGCGTCACGCCACGGAGAGAGGTTGAGCTCTGGTGTTTTACTTGGGCGGAACCGGCGCCGACGAATACCACGCGCCATCCAAGGCCCGCGCCGTACGTCCGGCTCCGCGCGCGGGCATGGGGGTCAGCCGTCGATGAACCGGCGAATCAGTTCCGATGGAAGCTCCGGGCAGCCGGGCGGCGACGCTTCCCCCGCGTCGCCCAGCACGCGGAGTCTCCGGGGCACGCCGGCTCCCGACGAGCCGGCGGAGCCGCTCACCCTGGAGGTGCACCTCCTCGGCCGCTCCGTGGTGCGTGAGATCCGCCGGTCCGCCGTGCTGGGGCGATTGGACCCCAAGCGTGGGACCCGGCCGGAGGTCGATCTTGCCCGGGATCGGGCGGTTTCTCGACAGCACGCGCGGATCGTGGCGCGGAACGGCTGCTACTGGATCCGGGACCTGGAAAGCCTGAACGGCACGGTGCTGAACGACCTGGAGCTGACGCCGGGCCGCGACTTCCCCCTGGCTTCGGGTGACGAGCTCTTCCTGGGAGAGTTTACGCGGATCCGGGTGCTGCGGGCCCCGGTACCCGCGGACGAAGAGGAGGAGCACGAAAGCGCCGACCAGGAGGCACCTTCCAGCGTGCCGGAGCCGGCCGGGTCCGGGTCACCCGCACCTTCCGCGCCGCCGGGCCGCCGGTGCGAGCCTGTGCTCGCGGGTGTTCCCTTAGAAAGTTCGACTTCCCCCCCCGCGGCGGAGCCCGCGCCGGAGCTCGCCGCCGTGCCCGAGAACCGGGCGGCGGATCCCGACGAGCGGAGGGCGCTCGAGCTGCTTCGGGAGCTCATGGATTGAAGCGCGGCCGCGGCGGGCGCGGACCGGACACCGCCGTTCGGGGGCACCCGGGTCCGGGGCGCGGGTGTCCGGGCCCCGGCGCCAGGCGGCGGAGCGCCCGGATAACGGCACGGACTTTATTGAATGAAGCTATTAGCGATCATCAGTCATAAGGGCGGCTCCGGTAAGACCAGCAGCGCCGTGATGCTGGCCGAGGAATTTGCGCGCCTCGGTTTAAAGGTGCTGCTGGTGGATGCGGATCGGCAGCGTGGCTCCGGCCTCCTGCTGGGCATCGATCAGCCGACGGGGAACGTGCAGAGTACGCGGACCCCCCGGCTCCGCTACCTTTGCGGAACGGAGTTTGCGCTTCAGGAGCTGCCGGCGCGAGTGGCCGAGCTGGGCGACCGGTTCGACCTCGCCGTGGTGGATACTCCCTCACTGGACGACCGGCTGGCGAAGAGCTGGCTCCAGCTCTCCACCGGCGCCTTGCTGGTGCTTCCGGTCGAACCGTTGAGCGTCTGGACTCTCGCCGGCGCGGAGGGCGAGATGGCGGAGCTGCGCTCCCAGAACCCGGAGCTGAAGCTGCTGGGGATCCTCCCGAC
>CAYQDT010000431.1:0-4502 GCA_964416225.1 uncultured bacterium | reverse complement strand
TGGCCACCAGCAACCGCGCCAGCGTGGGCGGGATGATGGGCAACAACTCCAGCGGGGCCCATTCCATCCTTTACGGCAAAACCGTCGATCATGTGCTGGAGCAGCGGGTGGTGCTGTCGGATGGGGAGCGGGCCCACTTTCTGGAGCTCTCTCCGGACGAGTGGCGCCGCCGCGGCGAGGGGCACGACCTTGAGGCGCGGATCTACCGCGAAGTGGACCGCATCTGCCGCGAGAACGCGGACGAGGTGGATGCGCGGTTTCCGCGGATCATGCGGCGGGTCGGCGGCTATAACCTGGACGAGATCGTTCGCCACCGCCGCTTCAACCTCGCGAAAGTGCTGGTGGGGTCGGAGGGGACCCTCGCCACCGTTACCGAAGCCACTCTCAACCTCGTGCCCCTCCCGCGCTGCGCGGGGCTCCTGGTATCCCACTTCACGGACCTGATCGCCGCGCTGGAGGCAGCGCCGCTCATCGTCACCCAGAGTCCGGCGGCGGTGGAGTTGACGGATCGGGTCATTCTGGAGCTGACCCGGGACAACCCGACGCTGGCACGGGCGCGCGGCTTCCTGGAGGGCTCCCCGGAAGCGATTCTGGTGACGGAGCTGTACGCCGGTACCGATGGGGAGCTGCTGAGCCGGCTCGAAGCCCTCCGGAACCTGCTGCAGCGCGAGCGGATCGGCTACGCGCACCGGATCGTGACGGAAGCATCGGAGCAGCGGGATGTCTGGAATATCCGCAAGGCCGGCCTCGGCCTTCTGATGGGAATGAAGGGGGACGCGAAGCCGGTCGGGTTCATCGAGGACACGGCGGTGGCGCCGGAACACCTGGCCGCCTACATCCGGGAGCTTCGTGAGTTCCTGCGGGGGTTTGGAGCGGAAGCCTGCTATTACGCGCATGCAAGCGTCGGCTGCCTGCACGTACGCCCGATCCTGAATCTGAAGCAGGACCGCGACCGCCGCCGGATGCGGGAGATTGCCGGCGGGGTTGCGGACCTGGTCTTGCGCTACGGCGGCGCGATGAGCGCGGAGCACGGGGACGGCCTAGCGCGCTCCGAGTGGCAGGAGCGGATGTATGGTCCCCGGCTCTACCAGGCGTTCCGCGAGGTGAAGGCCGCCTTCGACCCGCAGTATCGCATGAACCCCGGCAAGATTGTGGACGCGCCGCCGATGGATCAGAACCTCCGCTTCCGAAGCGGCTACCAGACCATCCCGGTCGATACCATTCTGGACTGGAGCCGGGATGGCGGCTTCGCGCGCTCCGTGGAGCTGTGCAGTGGCGTCGGCGCCTGCCGGAAGAATCAGGACGGCACCATGTGCCCCTCCTATCGCGCCACTCGCGAGGAGGCGCACTCCACCCGCGGCCGGGCCAATGTCCTGCGGATGGTGCTCTCCGGTGAGGCGAAACCGTCGACCGCGGCCGGTCCGGACCTGGCCGATCCGCGCGTGCACGAGGTGCTGGATCTCTGCCTGGAGTGCAAGGCCTGCAAGAGCGAATGTCCCTCGAACGTGGACATGGCCAAGATGAAGTACGAATTCCTGGCGCGTTGCCACGAGAAGAACGGTATCCCGCTCCGCGCGCGCTTCTTTGGCGGCATCGCCTCCTGGAGCCGCCTGGCCGCGCTGTCACCCGACCTTGCGAATTCCCTGCAGGAGCTGCCGGCGGTGCGAGGCGCGCTGAGCCGCTGGCTCGGCGTCGATCCCCGCCGGAAGTTACCCGCGATCGCGGCGCGCACGTTCGGGAAGTGGTGGCGCGCTCACACCCCCGCCTCCGACGGCAGCCGCGGCGATGTCCTGCTCCTTGCGGACACCTTCACCAACTACAACGAGCCCGAGATCGGACAGGCGGCGGTGCGGCTCCTGGAAGCGTTCGGCTACCGCGTGCTCGTGCCCCGGCTGCGCTGCTGCGGGAGGCCGCAGATTTCCAAGGGGCTGCTGCGGGAGGCCCGGGCGCACGCGGAGTTCAATGTCGCCCAGCTCCTCCCCTGGATCCGTCGGGGCGTCCCGCTGCTCGGACTGGAGCCAAGCTGCGTGGTCACCTACCGGGACGAGTACTGCGACATGGGACTGGGCGAAGAGGCGCGCGAGGTCGAGGCGCAGACCTGGATGGTGCAGGACTTCCTGGCCGAGCGTCACGGCGGTGCCGCGAATCTTCCGTTCGGTGCGTTGTCACGAGAGGTCCGGCTGCACGGGCACTGCCACCAGAAGGCGATCTTCACGACCGCGCGCACCGTTCAGGCGCTTCGAATGGCGCCGGGTTATCAGGTGACGGAGATTCCCTCGGGGTGCTGCGGGATGGCCGGGTCCTTCGGTTATGAGCGGGAGCACTACGACCTGTCGCTCCAGATCGGCGAACTCAGCCTCTTCCCGCACGTCCGCTCGGCTCCGGAAGGCGCCCTGATCGTAGCGCCGGGCACCAGCTGCCGGCACCAGCTCGCGGACGCCCTCGGCGTCCACGCGCTCCACCCCGTGCAGGCGCTGGAATTGGCACTCCGGGAAGAGAGCGTGTGACCCGCCATGGAGATCCACGCCGGCGCTCGGCGGGAACGGGCCGGCCGCCTGCGTGAGGAGAGAACCCGGGCGCCGGCGGGTTTCCCTCACGCGTTGGAACCGGCTCAGCGTGGGTCGTAGCCGAGGTTTGGCGCGAGCCACCGCTCCGCCTCGCGGAGCTCGATTCCCTTGCGGGCCGCATACTCCTCCACCTGGTCCCGCCCGAGCCGGCCGACCGCGAAGTACCGGCTGGCAGGATGCGCAAAGTAGAGACCGGAGACCGAGGCGCCGGGGTACATGGCGTAACTTTCCGTGATCTCGATCCCGGCGTTCCGCTCCACGTCCAGCAAGCGGAAGAGCGGGCGCTTCTCCGTATGGTCGGGACAGGCGGGGTAGCCGGCGGCCGGCCGGATGCCCCGGTAGCTCTCCCGGATCAGCTCCTCCCTGGAGTGCTCCCCGGGCTGCTCGTAGCCCCATTCGACCCGCGCGCGGTGGTGCAGGTACTCCGCGAACGCCTCGGCCAGCCGATCCGCCAGCGCCTCCGCCATGATCGCATTGTAATCGTCGTGATCTGCCCGGAACCGCTGAATTAGCGCGGGGAGCCCGTGCCCCGCGGTCACCGCGAAGGCACCCAGGTAATCCGCGACGCCACTCCCGCGCGGGGCGACGAAGTCGGACAGCGCGTAGTTGGTCGGCTCCGCCTGCTCCTTGTTCGTCTGCTGGCGCAGCGTGTGGAACGTGGTAAGAACCTCGGAGCGGGAGGCGTCGGTATAGAGCTGAATGTCGTCGCCGACGCTGTTAGCCGGGAAGAACCCGTAGACGCCGCGCGCCTGCAGGTCTCCGCCGGCAACGATCTCGTCGAGGAGCACGCGCGCCTCCTCGTACAGCTTGCGGGCACTCTCCCCCACAACCTCATCGTCCAGGATCTGCGGGAAGCGGCCGCGGAGCTCCCATGCGTGGAAGAACGGCGTCCAATCGATGTACGGCACTAGCTCCGCCAGTGGGAGGGCCTCGATGACCCGGACCCCGGTAAACGCGGGCCGGGGAACGTCCACGGTGGACCAGTCCACCTTCAACCCGCGGCGCCGCGCCTCCGCGAGCGGGAGGAGCGGCTTGGCGTCCCGCCGTGCCGCGTGCTGCGCGCGGAGCGCCTGCTGCGCCTGCGCATTCTCCTCCACGTACTTCGGCTTGAGATCCGGATTGACCAGGCTGCCGACCACCCCTACCGCGCGAGAGGCGTCCAGCACGTGGATCACCGGGTGACTGTATGCCGGCGCGATCTTGATGGCCGTGTGGGCGCGGCTGGTGGTAGCGCCGCCGATCAGGAGGGGGACCTGGAAGCCCTGCCGCTCCATCTCCGCGGCCACATGCGCCATCTCGTCGAGCGACGGCGTGATCAGGCCACTGAGCCCCACCATGTCCGCGTTGACTTCGCGCGCCTTCTCCAGGATGCGATCCGCGGGCACCATCACCCCCAGGTCGATCACCTCGTAGTTGTTGCAGCCAAGCACCACGCCGACGATGTTTTTACCGATGTCGTGCACATCGCCCTTCACCGTTGCCACCACAATCCTGCCCTGCGCCTGGCGGTTACCGGTGGCTTCTTTCTCCGCTTCCATATACGGGAGCAGGTAGGCGACCGCCTTTTTCATCACGCGGGCGCTCTTGACCACCTGCGGCAGGAACATCTTGCCGGCGCCGAACAGGTCGCCGACGACGTTCATGCCGTCCATCAGCGGGCCTTCGATGACGTGCAGCGGGCGCTCGGCCTTCGCCCTCGCCTCCTCCACGTCGACCTCGATGAACTCGCTGACGCCATGCACCAGGGCGTGGGTAAGGCGCGCCTCCACCGGCTGCTCGCGCCAGGCGAGGTCGGGGCCCTTGGCGGCGCTCTTGCCGCCCTTGTACTTGGGCGCGAGGTCGACCAGCACCTCGGTGGGCGACTTACCATCGGCGCGCTTGCGGTTGAGGATCACGTCCTCCACGGCCTCGCGCAGCTCGGGATCGATCTCGTCG
>CAYQDT010000430.1:0-4502 GCA_964416225.1 uncultured bacterium | reverse complement strand
ATGATCCGCGGCAACAAGGCCACCATCCTGTTCGCCGGCGACAAGGCGCAGATCATCCCCGAGCGTGCCTTCTCGGATGAAATCGAGGCGGAAACGGTGGACCTGCACGGCAACGGCGAGCCGATCCCGGTACACGAAAAGAACTGGTTCGACTGCATCCGCAGCGGCCAGAAGCCGAACTGCCACATCGACCTGGCCGTCCGCGCCCAGACGATGATCACGCTCGGCGAGCTGGCCCAGCGCAACAACCAGACCTTCACGTTCGATCCGGCTATCCGGATGAGCGGGCCGGACTACCGGAAGTTCCCGAAGGCGTAAGCGCGGGCCGGATCTGGTAACTGAGAGGGGTGGGAGGCCTTCGGCCCCCACCCTTTTTCCATGCGGAGCAGTTGATGACTCAGGAGACGATGGTTCGCCTGGCCTGCCGGGCCATGAACACCCGCTTCGAGGTGGTGCTCTGGGGGCGCGACGAATCCTACCTGACCGCCGCCGGCGAGGACGCCGTGCGGGAGATCAACGCGCTCGATCAGCAGCTCAGCTTTTACCGCGATGACAGCGACGTGCGCGAACTGAACGTCCTCGCCGCGCACCGTCCGGTCACCGTGGAGCCACGCCTCTTCGCGCTGCTGGAAGAAGCCAGCGCGCTGAGCGAGGCGACCGGCGGTGCCTTCGACATCACGATCGCGCCGCTGCTCCGGGCCTGGGGCTTCACCGGCGGCGGCAACCGCATCCCCACTGACGAGGAGGTCGAAGCGGCGCGCCGCCTCACCGGCATGCACCTGGTGGAGCTGGATCCGGAGGCGCGCACGGTCCGGTTTGCCCGGGAGGGAGTGCTCATCGACCTCGGCGCCATCGGCAAGGGCTACGCCGTGGAGCGCGCCCTCGATCTGCTCCGGGAGTATGAGCTTCCGGGCGCGCTGGTCCACGGCGGTACCAGCACTGCCAAAGCCATGGGTGTGCAGCCGGATGGAAGTCACTGGCGCATCGCCGTTCAACATCCCACGCGCTCCCAGGAAGCGCTGGCGCTGGTGACGCTGCACGAGACGGCGCTTTCCGTCTCGGCAGTCCATGGCAAGTACTTCGAGGAGGGCGAGGAGCGCTACGGACACGTTCTGGATCCTCGCACCGGGCGGCCGGTTCGGGGGGCATTACTGGCGGCGCTCACCTGTGGCTCCGCCACGGAGTCCGACGCGCTCTCCACCGCGCTGCTGGTTGCCGGCCCGGATCTGCTGCCCCACCTTGCGGAGCTTCGCCCGGAGGTGGGAGCCCTGGTTGCGCAGGCAGGCGAGCCGGGTGACTTACAGATCATCCGGCACGCATTGTAGCCGCGGCGAGCCATCACCGCGACCGGTCATCCCCAGATGCCGCCGGCAAATGCCGTCGTACCCGCCGGCGGACTCGCCCTCTTCCCACGCGGTGCCATCTGGATTGGGGGCTGTTCCCCGACTTCCAACGCCGGGTCATCACGCCAGATGAAGAAGTGCCGGAGGAGGTGGTCTCGGGCGGAGGGCCTTCGGCGGGGAGAAGCTCCGAATACTCCCGGTTGGGCTCCGCGGCAGCGCTTCAGATGCCGGGAGCCGGGCCCGCGTACCCCGTCAACTCCACATACCCGGACCCGCGCACCGCGCTCCCTCCCATTCCGGTGACTGCCACGCTCCCCTCCCAATAGGTGGAGCCGGTTCCCGGTACCCGGATCTCCTGGTCCGGCACGGTTGGGGTGACGGTGAGGTCGAGATGCTCGCCCGGAACGGATACCCGCCACCGAGCGGGATACACCGCGTGGGTGTGGGGACTCGTCCAGGTGCCCAGGCGCTGGATGCGGTACGACGTGAGGGGCAGGTGCTTCCAGGTTCCGTCCGGAAGGACCAGGGTGCCGCTGGAGAGTGGCTCGACCCCTCCGTCCTTGAGCCGGAGCGCATACAGCATCAGCTCCCGGCGGTCCTCCAGCTGGATGCTGAACCAGTCCCAGCCTACCTCGTCCGGTTCCAGTTGATTGCTGCCGAACTCGTGGTCCATCCAGGAAAGTCCCGAGACCGGGAGCCGCTCTCCGTGGAAGGTCAGCGTGCCGCGCGTCTCCATCCGGGTGAGGGAGTAATAATGGGAGGCGTGCCCGCGTCCGGGCGACTTTTGGCTCACACCGCCGCTTCCGTGGATGACCGGCGGCTTCAGTGAGCGAAGGTCCAACTGGATGCTCCCCTCCGGCAGCGCCGCCGTGAGGCGGTGGGTGCGGCCGTCCGCGGCAAGGATTGCCGACCAGTCATGAACCCAGACGTGGTACCGGCGAGTCTCGGACCCCGCCATTCCCAGCGCCGGCCGGCTCACCTGCTCGCTGAACTGGAAATGCCGGCCATTCTCATCGGTGAGGGTGAAGTGCGCGAAGTCAAGCGCGTGGAGCGCCCAGGCGGACCTGCTGCGCCGGCGGGACGGATCGATCCCGACCTGGAAGAAGGTGAGCTCGTAGCCGAAGCGCCGCCGGCCGCTGCCAAGATGGCCGGTGTAATACCACCACTCCGTCTGATATTCCGGGTGCGCCGCATGGTCCCGAGGGAACTGGAAGCGGAACGGGGGCACCGCGAGCTGGAAACCGCCGGCGCCTGCTGAAGCCGGAGGACTCACCGCCGCCCAGGCGAGTGCCGCGGCCCAGCACAGGGACCTCCACGCGCCACGGCGTGTGAGGAGCCGGGCGGGCGGCGACGGGAGCTCGCCGCGCTTCGCCGAAGACCGCGGAGCGCCGTACCGGGAGCGCGCCCCGCCGCTCCCTCTCCCGGCATGTCCCAGGGCGGGGTGCGCTCGGAGGGTACGCTCCGGCAGTGCGGGCATTCTCCCATCCCCCGCGAGTTCGCCCTTGCGCTCCGTCACTGGTTCACCTCCGTTCGCGGTTTGCCCGCTCGAGATCCGGGCCGGCGAGCAGCCCCGTGCTGTGCCGGCAGGCCGTCATTCGGCACGCATCGCTTCGGCGGCGAGGCGGGATGCGGCGAGGCGGGCGGGAGCGATGCCGGCGAGGAGCGCGGTGATCGTCATGAGGAGGATGGCCTGGATGAAGACGCCCGGCTCAACGGTGAGGCGGATGCTCCAGCCGAAGAACTGCTTGTTGATCACATAGATGAGCAGCAGCGAGAGGGTGAAGCCGCATGCGCAGCCAAGCAGCGCGCCGATGAGGCCCAGCAGTCCGCTCTCCACCAGGACCATCTTCCCGACCTGGCGCCGGAGCGCGCCGGCCGCTCTCATGACGCCGATCTCGCGGCCCCGCTGCAGGATCAGCGCCGTCAGCGTGCTGACCACGCCGAGCACGGCGACCAGCATCGCGATCGCCTGGAGTGCGTACGTGATCTGGAACGTCTGGTCGAAAATATTCAGCACCCGCGCACGGAGCGAGCGGTTCGGGGTGACGAAGAGCACCACGCCCGGACCCACGGATCGGATGAAGGCGGTGCGGGCCGCATCGACATCGCTCCCCGGCTTGAGGTAGATCGCCACGCTCTCGGTGCGTCGGTCCTTCCAGAGTCGTGCGAACAGGCGCTCATCCATCATCACCGCCCCGGCGTCTGTGCTGTAATCGTAGTACACGCCCTCGACCGGGAGTCGAACCGTGCCGGATGGAGTCTCCAGCTCGATGCGCTCGCCCACCCGGACCCGGTGGCGGAACGCGAAACTCTCCGTGACGATCACCCCGTTCCCGCGCAGGGCCCGGTCCAGGATGGCGCGACTCTCTCCAGCGAGGAACTGGAGGCGCCCGAAGCGGCGCTGGACGTCGAAGTCAATGCCGTTCACCGAGGCGATCTTTCCCCGGTACGTCGTCTGGACGCCGCGATAGGTGTCTACGGCTTCCACTCCCGGCAAGCTTCGCGCCGCGCGGAGCACCGCCGGCGGCAGGATCGTGGCGCCGCCCGTTACGTCACGCCCGACGGGCTGGACGTACAGGTCTCCGCGGATGGTCTGGTTGACCCACACGTCCACGGTATGCCGGAAGCTCCCCACCATGATGGAGAGACCCACCAGCATCCCCACGGCCACCATCAGCGCGGCGACGACGACGCTGGTCCGGGCCACCGAGTCCCGAAGATAGCGTGCGCCGAGCACGCCCTCCATGCCGGCGACACGCCGCACGAGGGGCCGCGAGAGCCGCTCGCACCACAGGGTGAATGCGGGCGAGAGCAGCGAAAACCCGGCGATCAGCAGGAAGGCGCTTACGAACCCTCCCACCGGCCGCCGCTCGCCGACGGTCCAGGTGGCCACTACCGCGGCCAGCAGCAGACAGGCGGCGCCGCACCCCGTCCACGCCCGGAGCGGCAGCGGCTGGGCCTCGAGGAAGGCACCCTGCCGAACCGTCACGCTGGGCGGCGTCCGCGAGGCTTCGATCGCCGGAGCGAGCGCCGCCGCGAGCGCCGTTACGAGTCCGAGCAGCGCGCCGGCTGCGTAGGTGAGCGGGTCCAGGCGCAGCTCGCGCGCTTCGGTGACGAGGTAGAGGGTGGTGATGGTGCGCGCGACGGCGCCCAGGGTCA
>CAYQDT010000429.1:0-4504 GCA_964416225.1 uncultured bacterium | reverse complement strand
CGGCGAGCGAGCTGGCAAGGAACACGCTGGTCTACGGCGGCGGCGGCGACGTGCTCCTCGAGGAGCTGCAAGAAGGGGTACGCCGGGGTCTGCGGCTTACCTTTGAAGACCAGGGGCCCGGAATAGCAGATCTGGAGCTCGCGCTCCGGGACGGGTACAGCACCGGCGGAGGCCTGGGCCTGGGCCTCAGCGGCTCGAAGCGACTCGTCAATGAATTCGAGCTCCACTCCCAGCCCGGGGAAGGGACCCGGGTCACCATCGCGCGCTGGAAGTGAGGGGACCGCCTCCAGCCGTGGGGAGCGTTTGCCGTCATCCGCTCGATGGGTAAACTTCCCGTGCAGTCGCGGTAGGACTTCGACCGCACGGGTGCCTCGGCTCAAACGCATGGCGAGCAATCCAGGGAAAGGCCCGTTTCTGCCCCGGGTTGCGCGGCACGCGCACCGTTCTCGTTCAGCGACCGGTCCACTGCGTAGGATGACTGCATGCACCTGACGGTAATCCTGCCGGTAACCGAGATCAGCCAGGCCGGCGAGGTCCGGCGCACGGCGGCGGCTCTCGCCGCGCGGCTGGGGCTGCGCGATACGGAAGAAGGCCGGCTGGCCATCATCGCAACCGAGCTCGCGGGGAACCTGGCACGGCACGCGGAGCGCGGCGCCTGTCTCCTGCGGCCGGTCCAGGAGGGCGAGCGGATCGGCCTGGAGCTGATCGCGCTGGATCACGGCCCCGGGATGGCGAACGTCGAACGCTGCCTGGAAGACGGCTACTCCACCGCCGGCACCCCCGGGACGGGGTTGGGTGCCGTCTCCCGGCAGGCCGACTACTTCGATATCTATTCGCTCGCCGGCAAAGGCACCGCGGTGCTCGCGCGCGTGTGGAAGGGCGGGAACCGGCGCATGAAATCGTCGCGCGCCGCGCTCGGGGTGATCCACGCGCCGAAGCCGGGTGAGGAGGTCAGCGGCGACGGTTGGTCCATCCAGTATGACGCCGGGCGGATGGTGCTCTGTGTGGCGGACGGCCTGGGGCACGGGGCAGCGGCGGCAACGGCCGCTCAGCGAGCCGTGGAAGCGTTTGACGAGGTCTGGCGCCAGGGACCGGTCTTCGTGCTGGAGGAGGCACACGGCCGGCTCCGCAGCACCCGGGGGGCCGCCGTGGCCGTCGCGGATCTGGATCGC
This sequence comes from uncultured bacterium, assembly GCA_964416225.1. GTDB lineage: Bacteria > Armatimonadota > SYMT01 > SYMT01 > SYMT01 > CAYQDT01. Next base: position 3,332 of record CAYQDT010000429.1, on the reverse strand, counting down.
CATCGGAGGACCCTGACGTTCTCGGGGATCGGCAACATCTCCGCAAGCGTCATCGGTCCGGACGGGCGGCACGGGATGATCTCTCAGAACGGTACCATTGGCTACGAGGCGCGGCGGATCCAGCCGTTTACATATGAATGGCCGGAGGACGGCCTCTTGGTCATGCACTCGGACGGTTTGAGCGCGAGTTGGAATCTGGAGAAGTATCCGGGTCTGACGGAGCGAGACCCCGGCCTGATCGCGGCAATCCTGTACCGGGACTGCTGTCGTGGTAGGGACGACGCCACGGTGGTGGTGACGCGAGGAGAATGCCCGTGAGGCTTGGGATCGACGCGAGCCCGTCCATCACCCCGCTCATTACCGTCGATCTCCGGCGAGAGCAGGACGTGGTCCGTGCCCGGCAGCGCGCTCGGACGCTGGCGGCGCTCCTCGGCTTCGGGACGGGCGACCAGACCCGTATCGCCACCGCGGTCTCGGAGCTCGCGCGCAACGCATTCCGCTATGCCCACGGCGGCCGCGTGCGCTTCACCCTGCACGGAGATCCCGGGCGCGCGCTCTGGATTCACGTGGAAGACCACGGGCCGGGAATTCCCCACCTCGATCAGGTGCTGAACGGCCGGTACCGGTCAACCACCGGAATGGGCCAGGGAATCGTCAGCGCCCGGCGGCTGATGGACAGCTTCCGCATCGACGCGGAAGCCGGACAGGGCACCCGCGTCGATGTGTCCAAGGAGCTCCCAGCCGGCGCTCCGCCGGTGACTCCCGGCGTGCTCGCCAAGATCGCGAGCGAGCTCCAGTCGACGGCGCGGGAGGACCCTTTCGGCGAGGTGCAAGAGCAAAACCGGGAGCTCTTGCTCGTTCTCGAGGAGCTGCGCGCGCAAGAAGCGGAGGTCCAGTCGGCCAAAGAGCGGCTGGAGGTCACGAACCGGGAGCTCGAGGAGACGAATCGCGGCGTGGTGGCACTCTACGCGGAGCTGGACGAGAAGGCGGACTACCTTCAGAAGTCCTCCGACCTGAAATCCCGCTTTCTCTCCAACATGAGTCACGAGTTCCGGACGCCGCTGAATTCGATCCTGAGTCTCTCGCAGCTCCTGCTGGACCGGGTTGACGGAGACCTTTCCGCGGAGCAGGAGAAGCAGGTCACGTTCATCCGGAAGTCCGCCGCGGCACTCTCCGAGCTGGTGAACGACCTGCTGGATCTCGCTAAGGTGGAGGCCGGGAAGATCACCGTTCGGCCGCAGCAGTTCGAAGTAGGCGAGCTCTTTGCCACGCTGCGGGGCATGCTCCGGCCGATGCTGGCGCCGGACAGCCCCGTTCAGCTCATCTTCGAGGAGCCGGCCGGGTTGCCGACGCTGTTCACGGATGAAGGAAAAGTCTCCCAGATTCTCCGCAACTTCATCTCCAACGCGCTCAAGTACACGGAGCGCGGCGAAGTGCGTGTCGTCGCGAGACCCGGTCTGGACGACACCATCCTGTTCTCCGTGGCGGACACCGGCATCGGCATCGCCCCGGAGGACCAGGAGCGGGTCTGGGAAGAATTCGCGCAGGTGGAACACCCACTCCAGCGCCGCGTCCGAGGAACGGGACTCGGCCTACCGCTCACCCGCAAGCTCGCCGAGCTGTTGGGCGGCTCGGTCCTGCTGCACAGCGAGCCGGGATCCGGATCGCGCTTCACCGCGCTCATCCCCGTTCACTATGCAACCCAGCGGGAGGCGGTATCCGAGCTCTCCCGCACGCGTGACCCATCCCGCCTTCCGCTGCTCGTCCTCGAGCCCAACCGCGAGACGCTGGTGGTCTATGAGCGGTCTCTCAAAGGCACCGGTTATCAGGCGATTCCGGCAGGGACCATCCAGGAGGCCCGCGCGGCGCTCCGGGAAATCCGGCCCGCCGCCATCCTGCTGGATATTCTGCTGGATGGCGAAAACGCCTGGGGCTTCCTTCAGGAGTTGAAAGCGGATCCGGACACCCGGAAAATTCCGGTACTGGTGGTCACGGTGGTGGATAACCGGCAGCGCGCCCTCGACCTGGGTGCGGACGGGTTTGCTCTCAAGCCGCTGGACCGGGAATGGCTGCTCACGCAATTGCGGGGCCTGGCGGGAAAGGACACTTCCGGTCGGATCCTGTTGATCGACGACGACGAAGTCTCCCGCTATCTGTTTCGGGGACTTCTCACGGGCCTCCCCTACCAGGTGGTCGAGGCAGCCGATGGGGAACAGGGTCTTCAACTGGCGCGCAGCGTTGCGCCCAGAGCGATCTTTCTGGACCTGATGATGCCCGGCCTGGACGGGTTCGCCTTGCTGGAATGGCTGAAGGCAGATCCCTGCACCAGCGGGATCCCGGTCATTGTCCATACCAGCAGGCATCTGAATGACGGGGAGCGAGCCCGTCTCGCGGGTGCCGCCGCAATCCTTAATAAGGAGAGCCCGTCCCGGCAGGCCGCAAAGAGCGCGCTCTATGAGGTGCTCGAACAGGTGGGGATCGCCATCCGGCCCGGGGAGCCGTAAGCAGATGGAACCGGATTGCATCCGCATTCTCAACGTGGATGACAACGAGCCCGGGCGCTATGCGGTCACCCGGATCCTCGAGCGCGCCGGCTTCGCGGTGCAACAGGCGTCTTCGGGGTCGGAAGCGCTGGAACTGGCCGGCACCCTGCCGGACCTGATCCTCCTGGACGTTCAACTGCCGGACATGAGCGGCCTCGAGGTGTGCCGCCAGTTGAAGTCAAACCCCGCGACGGCACAGGTGATGGTGCTGCACGTCTCCGCGAACTTCGTGCAGACGGAGCACCGGATCGAGGCCCTGGAGAACGGGGCCGACGGATATCTTACCCAGCCCCTCCGCCCGGCGGAGCTCATTGCGAATGTGCGCTCGCTGGTCCGTCTTCGGCGCGCCGAGAATGAGGCCCGCGACGCGCTGCAGGAATGGCGCACCACCTTCAACGCCATTGGTGACGGCGTCTCGCTGCTGGACGAAGGCGGCAGGGTGCTCCGCTGTAATCAGGCGATGGGGCAGTTTCTGAATCGGGCTCCAGAGCAGGTGATCGGCGTCCAGCTCGGCGAGCTGGTGGGAGAGTGGGCCGGCGCCGACATCCTACCCCCGGCTGCCGAGCTGCTTCACGGTCCGCCGCGCGAGCTGAATGACCTGCGCGTCGGTGAGCGCTGGTTCCGCCTGGCGACTCATCCGGTGCCGGCCGGCGAGCATCGCCGGCGCGCGGTTTTCATCGTTTCCGACATCACGGAGCGAAAAACGCTCCACGAGGCGCTCCAGCATCAGGCGCAGGAGCTGCAGCAAGCGAACACCGCCAAGGACGAGTTCCTGGCCATGCTCGGGCA
>CAYQDT010000428.1:1353-4512 GCA_964416225.1 uncultured bacterium | reverse complement strand
CCCAGAAAGAGTACTTCACGGACGATCCGGAAACGAACGTGGAGTATCTCCGCCGGCACGAGGAGGCAAGCCAGGCGGAGCGAGCCCTCGCGGCCGATCCGGGCAATGCCTACCTGATGCGGCGCGCGGCCCAGCACCACCGGCACGCCGGCGAGTATGAAGCCGCCACACAGGTCTACCAGCGCTGCGTCTATCGCTTCGCGACCCGCAACATGACCGAGCAGGCGGCCGAGGTCTACCTGGAGTTGATGGAGTACAACGAGGCGGCGACCGTGCCGCCCGACGTTCGGCTCCAGGTGGCCCAGGTGCTGGAGGGGAAGCACCTGCCGTGGTCGATCTGGTCGTACCAGTACCTCACGGTCAACCACGTGACGCGTCCGGAGGCCGAGTTCGCGCTGCTCCGCCTGGCGGCGATCTACCTCCACACCACCGGCCAGACGGCGGAAGCGCAGCGCTGCCTCCAGGACTTCTTCCTCCGCTACCCGAACAGCCAGTGGATTGGAGAAGCGAAGCAGGCCTACGGCGCGCTCGCCGGCGGGGTGACCCAGGCATACCAGCCCTGACTAACGGCACGCGCTTATCCGCCGGGGACAGGCCCGTAGCGGATCACCCGGAGCGTCTCCAGGGTTACCAGGCCCTCCACCACCATCTCGTCCAGGATGGGGTCCAGTGCCCGGAGCCGCTCCGGCGCGTCGATGATCTCCACGATCACCGGGAGGCGCTCGGAGAGCTGTAAGATCCGCGCGGTGTGGACCCGTCCGTGGGAGCCGTATCCCTCGATCCCTCGCAGCACGGTGGCCCCCGCAATTCCCGCCGCCCGGCAGCGCTCCACCAGCGCGGCGTAGAGCGCCCGTCCATGCCACTGATCATTCTCGTCCAGGTAGATGCGCATCCGCTGCGCTTCGCCCTCGCTCCTCATGGTCCACCTCCAGAGAGATCGCCGTCAGAGTGCCCGCCCGAGCCAGACGCCCAGCCATACCGCCGCGAAGCCCGCCAGCAGGCTCCCGAACGCATTTCCGAACGCCCGGAGCCAGGAGCCGGCGGTGACGAGGGTCAGCGTTTCGAATTCGAAGGTCGAGAAAGTAGTGTACGCCCCGACAAATCCCACCGCCACAATCAGTCGCAGTACCGGCGCCCGGGGCAGCGCAAAACGCTCCGCGAGCAGGGTGACGAAGAGGCCCAGGATGAACGATCCGGTGACGTTGATGACGAAGGTCGACCAGGGGAAAACACTGCCCCAGCGTGCCTGGATCCAGCCCCCAAGCCAGAAGCGCGCGTTCGCTCCCAGGAAGCCGCCGAGGCCGACCCACCAGGTCTTCTGCATCACGTCCCACCAGAGTCCCATCCGTGCCGCCTTTCGCGCGCGCTGCTTCACGTCGGTCTCCTTTGCCGGTCGGTCGGCTCGCGGCCCCGCTTCGTTTTGGCGGAGCGGCCCGTCGAGCCGGCACGCGGCACCCCGGCCCAGCCGGATTGGCCGGCGGCGCGCCCGATGAAACCGGACCCCGCGCCTCCAATGCCGCGCGGCCGGACCGTCATCGGAGGATGGTTGAGCGAGAGGGGAGGTCTGCGGCGGCTGAAGGGCGCGTCGCCCGTTGGAGGTCGGGCACGGGTTCGGCGCCGGTGCGTTCGGAGCCGGACCACGAACCAGGCGACCGGCCGGTAGAAATGGGAACGGATCCTGCCGCGTCCGGACCGTGCGAATGAAGACCGCGTTCCGGAGGAGACGGCGCCGGTCCGAGATCCCGCAGCAGAGAGCTGCGCGTCAGGCGAGGAAGGGAATACCGGGCCTCCAGCACCGGGAGCAGCCTCGACGGACACACCGGACGGCCGGACCGGAACCGGTCACTGCGCCGCCGGCCGCTACTTCTTCAGCGGGATGGTCCAGGTGATCGCCCCCTTGCTTCCGGAGGTTCCCGGTGTCCAATGACAGGACGCGCAGCCGCCGGTCATTGGAACGAGGGTGGCAACCCGCAGGCGGCCGTTCTCGATCGTCTCCACCCGCTCCGCACCCTCCCGGATCTTCTCCACGGCACCCCGCTCGAAATCATCCCGCGGCACGTGGTTGGGATTCATCACGCTGGCGTTCACCGCCAGGAAGCGGGAGCGAGGCCACCCTTTCGCGACCATCTGCTCCTGGACGCGCCGCACCACCGCCGCCGCCACCACCGGCTGACCGCTCTTGATGGGATACCAGCGGTGGATCTCCTCCAACTCCGTCTGGTAGCCCTCATCCAGCAGCGTTACGGCGGCGCGCGCCTCTTCCAGGGTCATCGCCCGCGTTTTAGGCTCCGAAGCAGTCGCGGTCGATGCGGCGGCATGGGCCTGCGCCCGGTTCGCTACCCGCGGCGCGGCCAGGCAGGTGGTGGCCAGGAAGAGGGCGCCCAGGGCGGTGGCGGTGGAGACGCGGGAGGGGATCATGCGTAAGTCCCGGGAAAGCGGCAATGACTACGGAGACACCGGCGGAGGTCCGAGGTGACATTGAGATCTTTGGGCATCTGCACCGCGCCCAATTCTATTCTACCGGACTCGAGCCGCCGGCCACGCCTGCGCGGCCGCTTGGGGTGTACCGTGCGTGGGCGGAGCGCGGGGCAGCCCCGCCCACGCACGGTTAGAATAATGTCGATCGACTCCGTTTCCACGTCAATGATGATTCCCCACCGATGAGCTCTCAACCTGAATACAAGACGATCCCGCAGCAGGACGAGCTGGCACAGCTCGCGCGGAATCTTCACTTCCATCCCAGCACCGTCCGGAATCCCGCCACCCTATCCCCGGAACAGGTGGAGCAGTTCAACCAGGACGGATACCTCAAGGGGCTGCCGATCTTCACCGCGGCGGAGATTGCGGAGCACCGCGCCTACTTTGACGCGGTTCTGGAGCGCGTCCTGGCCGCCGGCGGAACGAGCTATTCCATCAGCACCGCGCACCTCAAGTACGCTCGCGTGTATGACATCCTGACCCACCCGCGAATTGTTCGCTACGTTACCGACCTGCTGGGCCCGGACGTGGTGGGCTGGGGCTCGCACTTCTTCTGCAAGCTTCCCGGCGACGGAAAGGTGGTCCACTGGCACCAGGATGCCAGCTACTGGCCCCTCACACCCTCCAAAACGGTAACCGTCTGGCTCGCCATCGACGATGCGGACCGCGGGAATGCCTGTA
>CAYQDT010000428.1:333-1343 GCA_964416225.1 uncultured bacterium | reverse complement strand
GAAGAGTTCGGCGAGCCGGTGTACGTGGAGCTTCCCGCGGGCTACGCGTCCGTGCATTCGGACCTGCTGCTGCACGGCTCGGAAGCAAACCGGTCGGACCGGCGGCGATGTGGCCTCACGCTCCGCTACTGCTCCGCGGACGTGCGCGCCGGCCTGGACTGGAACGGGAAGGGGGTGGTGGTGAGCGGTTCGGACCCCTCCGGGCACTGGGCCAACCCGCCGCGGCCCGTGGACCAGTGACGGCAGCGCCGCCTTCCTTCACGACCACCGCGGATCGACCCGCTCGCGGGCGGCGCCGCGCAGGCCGTGAAGGAAGGCGGTTCCATGCCCGCGGGTGCGGGTAGGATTATGGAAGTTGCGGACCGACGGACGGTCCGGTGACCCGGTTTTCCCTGGCCTGCCTGGCGGCAACCCGGTGCGGCCGTTTGATCCGGGATGTGGCTATAAAAACCGGTGCATACCGAGCGAGGAAGCGGCGAGGCCCGCGTCCACGCCCCGGAGATGAGTGATGGCTGATTACGAGGCGCCCGCCTGGTCGCAATTCTCGGGCCTGAATGAGGCCTACTTACAAGACCTATTCGACCTCTTCCGCGCGAACCCGGATGCCGTTGATCCGGAGACGCGCTCTTTCTTTGAGCGGCACGGACAGCCTCCCATAGCGTTGGCGCCGGCGCCCCGCTTCGACGTCCCGGATCGGGCCGACGCTCCACTGCTCGTCGCCGGCGCGGTGGCCCTCGCGACCGCCATCCGCGCGCACGGACATCGGGCGGCGCGGCTGGACCCGCTCCGCAGCCTGCCGCCGGGAGATGATCACCTCCAGCCGGAAGCGCACGGCATCCGGGAGACGGACCTCGCGGCGCTGCCCGCCAGCATCATCGGCGGGCCCGTCGGGGAGACCTCGCGAAACGCGTCCGAGGCGATCCAGCGGCTGCGTCAACTGTACGAGGGGCCGATCGGGTACGAATTCGAGCACGTCTCGGACGCCGAGGAGCGCGCCTGGCTGCGGGAAG
>CAYQDT010000428.1:0-323 GCA_964416225.1 uncultured bacterium | reverse complement strand
GCCGCTACGCGCCCCCCCGCGACCCGCCCGACCCGGCCAAGCTGCTCGAGAGGCTTTCAGACGTCGGCGCGTTCGAGAAGTTCCTCCACCAGGCGTTCCAGGGACAGACCCGCTTCTCGCTGGAAGGGCTGGGGATGATGGTCCCCATGCTGGACGAGATCCTGGGCGCCGCGGCGGAGTGCGGCACCCGGGTGGCCTTCCTCGGGATGGCGCACCGCGGCCGCCTGAACGTGCTCGCCCACACACTCGGAAAGCCGTACGAGCAGATCATCGCCGAGTTCATGGGGATCTACCAGCGCTCGAACATCTCCCCCAGCGGAAGC
>CAYQDT010000427.1:0-4512 GCA_964416225.1 uncultured bacterium | reverse complement strand
CGGAGGCGCCAGCGGCGGCACAGGCGGTGGGGGGTATCCCGGCGGCGGCGGCAGCCCATTCGGTGGCGGCGGCGGCTATCCCGGCGGCGGTGGGGGTTATCCCGGCGGGGGCGGCACGTTCGGCAGTCCGGTTCTTCCGGATTCTCCCGGCCCGAAATTCGGCGGCGGCAGCCCATTCGGCGGCGGCGGCGGTTATCCGGGTGGCGGCGGCGGTTATCCCGGCGGTGGTGGTGGCGGTTATCCCGGCGGCGGCGGTGGCTATCCCGGCGGTGGTGGTGGCGGCTATCCCGGCGGCGGCTCCGGAATCCCGGCTCTGCCTCCGGCCGGCGGGTTCGGCGACGGGGGCGGCAGCGCGGCCAGCCAGGGCCCGGAATATGCAAACGCGGTGCTCTGGATCTACAAGCGGCCCGGGAACATCCGCCTGGAGTTCCTGATCAACGAAGACGGTCGAGTGGCGCAGATCTCCGCGGCGGCGCCGACGGACAAGCCGCTCAAGACGGTCCCACCCGGGATTCGGACCGCCCACGGGGTCACCCTCGGCTCCACGTACGGCCAGGTGCTGGCGGCGTACGGTAACCCGGAGCGGTACCGGATGCTGCCCGGCGGGCGATTTCACGAGGTGTACTACACCAAAAACAACCACGCGGCTTTCACCTTCGATCTCAAGACGATGAAGGTCGCGCGGATCACGATTGCTCTCGCGGATTAACGCGGACGGGAAAGCCCGCCCCCGGTCCCGAGAGGGACCGGGGGCGGGCTTTTTGTTGCATGGGACCAAGCTGAAGACCGGGTGAGAAGTCCGCGGACGCCGCGAGCGGCTGCGGAGCGCTGGGGCGCCGGACGGAACCGAGGCGGACGGGCGTCACGACATGGCTGCGGACATCGTACAGGAAATCAAGCTGCGGACGGACCTGGTGGAGCTCATCTCCGCCTACGTCCCGCTTCGTCAGGCCGGACGCACCCACAAGGGCCTCTGCCCCTTCCATGCCGAGAAGACGCCCAGCTTTGTCGTCGACGGAGAGCGCGGCTTTTTCAAATGCTACGGCTGCGGCGCCAAAGGGGACTGCTTCAGCTTCATCCAGCAAAAAGAGGGGCTGGATTTCAACGGGGCCGGTGAGAGCCTGGCGCGGCGCCTGGGCCTGGAATGGACGCGGCGCGGCGAAACCCGGGAGAGCCGCTCCCAGCGCGAGCGGCTCTACGACGTGGTGACACTGGCGGAACGTTTCTTTTGCCGATCGCTGGCGGCCGCGCCGGAAGTACGGAACTATCTGCTGGGACGCGGCCTGACCCCGGAGACCATCGAGGAATTCCGGCTGGGATACGCGCCGGGCGGCTACGAGGCACTGCTGGCCTGGCTGCGGCGGCAGCAGGTCTCGCTCGAGGACGCGCAGGAAGCGGATCTCCTGGTGCAGGGCGAGCACGGACTGCGGGACCGGTTTGTGGACCGGGTGATGTTCCCGATCGCGGACCTGGAAGGGCGGACGATCGCCTTCGGGGGACGGGCGCTCCGGGCGGACGTGCCGGCCAAGTACCTGAACAGCAAGGAGACGCCCATCTTCCAGAAGGGCCGCACGCTGTTCGGACTGAACCTCGCGAAGCGGATCATCCCGGAGAGCGGCTTCGCGGTCATCGTCGAGGGTTACATGGACCTGATCGCGCTGCACCAGGCGGGCATCCGAAATGCCGTGGCCGGGCTGGGGACGGCGTTCACCGACACGAATGCCGTCGCCCTGCGGCGGTATCTCGGCCGGGACGGCTATCTGGTTTTCTGCTACGACGGGGACAGCGCCGGCATGCGGGCGGTGGAGGCGAACGCGAGCAAGTTCGAAGCACAGGGCGTCGAGGTGCGGGTGGCGGACCTGCCGGAGGGCGCGGATCCGGATACCTATCTGCAGCAGCAGGGCGCGGACGCGTTCCGATCGCTTTTATCCCGCGCGGAGCCCCTTCTCGATTACCAGTTGAACCGGCTGCGGCTAAAATACAACCTGTCGGACGAGGCGGCGCGCCTGCCCTTCGTACGGGACGCCGCGCGGCTGATCGCGCGGACGGGCAGCCACCTGACCCGGCAGGAATATGCGGGAAAGCTGAGCCGCGTGCTGGACCGGCTGGCCGACGAGTGGTATCCCGGTGAGCCCCACCGGGCCATGCAGGCGCGGGTCGCACTTTCCAACGAGGTGAACCGGCTGCTGCGCTCGGACCGGGTGGAGCAGGCGGTGGGGGTGCGGCCGGCCGCGCCCGCGGTGCCCGCGGCACCCGCCAATGTGCGCACGCGGATCGAGCGCGAGGTGCTCCGAGCGGCCCTCAGCGAGTTCCGCTGGGCGCAGTGGATGGCCGAGCGCGTGCGGCCCGATTATTTCTCCGACCCGGAGATTCGGCAGTTGGCGGAAAAGCTGCTAGAAAGTAGGGGAGGAGCAGCAGCGGGGTTCGGCGAACAGGGTCATTCGGTCCGCGATGATCCGGAGAATGCCCAGCTCGTCAGCGAGCTGCTGATCGAGGAGACACCGCTTTCGGACGAGGCGGTGGAGCGGGCCATCGACGCGCTGGTGCGGGCGTGGAAGCAGCAGCGGCAGCGCGAGTTGCACGCGGCGTTCAGCCGGGGAGAACTTGGACTGGACGATTCGCGGGCTGCGGAGCTCCGTCAGCTCAACGCGGAGTTGGGCGGAAAAGGGCGTCGGGAAGACTGACGCCGTCACCAAGGATTAAGGTCCTCGCAGCATGGGGACCATGTCGAGCGTAAAACCGTGGACGCGGGGGTGAAGAGCCCGCCCCGGCAGGGGCAGCGGCTTCAGGGACCGGAGTCCGGCGCGGATTTTGAGGACCTTCGGGGGACTCGAGCGCTTCGGCCGAGGACGATGAAGGGGGTGGAGACGTGGCAGTAGAGACGATCAGGGAGAATCCGGAGGTGGCGAAGCTCCTGGACCGCGGGAAGCGGCAGGGCATCCTCACGTACGACGAGATCAACGAAGCGCTTCGTTCGGAAGTGGATCCGGATCAAATCGAAGACATTTTCAGCCTGGCCGAAAGCGAGGGCATTCAGCTCGTCGAGGCCGCTCGCACGTCCGCCAATCCCGCTCCCGTGCCCGCCAAGACCGAAGACGTGATCCTCAAGGACATGGAGATCCGCGAAGAGGACACCTCCACCGTGGAGGGCGGCATCCCCATCGACGATTCGGTGCGGATGTGGCTTCGCGAGATCGGCAAGACCCCGCTGCTCTCCTCGCTGGAGGAAGTCCACCTGGCCCGCGCCATCGAAAACCGGGAGCGGGATCCGGAAGGCGCCGCCGATGCGAAGGAAGCACTGATCAAGGCGAACCTCCGACTGGTGGTGAGCATCGCGAAAAAGTACAGCGGCCGCGGCATGTCGTTCCTGGACCTGATCCAGGAGGGGAACATCGGGCTGATCCGCGCGGTGGAGAAGTTCGACTACCGCAAAGGCTACAAGTTCAGCACCTATGCCACGTGGTGGATTCGGCAGGCGATCACCCGCGCGATCGCGGACCAGGGGCGGACCATTCGGATCCCGGTTCATATGGTGGAAACCATTAACCGGCTGATCAAGACCCAGGGTCAGCTCACGCAGCGCCTCGGCCGGGAGCCCACCGTGGAGGAGATCGCGGTGGAGATGGAGCTGCCGCCGGAGCGGGTGAGCGAGATCCAGCGAATCGCGCCGGAGCCGCTGTCGCTCGAGACGCCGATCGGTGAGGAAGAAGACAGCCACCTGGCCGACTTCGTCGAAGACCAGGACGCGATGTCTCCGTCGGAAGCGGCCGCGAACATTCTGCTGCGTCGTGAGATCGAGGATGCCCTCGGCAAGCTCACGCCGCGGGAGCGGGAGGTGCTTCGGATGCGCTTCGGCCTGGAAGATGGGACACCGCGGACGCTGGAGGAAGTCGGCCGGTACTTCAAGGTGACGCGGGAGCGGATTCGCCAGATCGAGGCCAAGGCGCTCAAGAAGCTGAAGCATCCTTCCAAGAGCCGGCGCCTCCGGGAGTTCCTCGAGTAGCGCGGGTCCGGTGTCAGGACAAAGAAGTGGGACGGTTCCTCATGCGGGAACCGTCCCTTTCTTTGTGCTCAGGCGCAACCGGCTGCGTGCCGGTTCGTTAACAAAGCAGGGAACGTTCTACACTCATGGCGAACTGAAGGATACATGTCACTGACGGACTGGGAACCGTCGTTCAATGTTCTACGGACTTCAGTAGTCGGTGGGAGAGGGCGTCCCAACGAGTACCGCCCATTGCCCGGCCCGGACGCGCAGGCCGTGAAAGAGCGTTATGCAACAGAAGATCGCGGCACCCGGGAGTGCAAACCGGACTGTCGTGCCAAAGAACCACAAGAAGAAGCAGCAGACGCGGAACCGAATCTTCATCGCCGCCATCGAGCTGGTTGCCGAACACGGGTTGGCGAACGTTACCGTGGAGCAGATCACCGAGCGGGCGGACGTCGGCAAGGGGACCTTCTTCAACTACTTCCCGAACAAGGAAGCGGTGCTCACCTACTTCGGCGCCGTTCAGG
>CAYQDT010000426.1:0-4516 GCA_964416225.1 uncultured bacterium | reverse complement strand
GGTGGCGGGGGCCATCGCCGCCGAGGCGGTGTTCCGGCGCGGCCGTCAGTTGATCGGCGCGAACTTCTGCACGCGATGGGCGTTTATCTCGGCGACGTAGATGCAGCCCTGCGCGTCTGTGGTCACCATGTGCGGCCCCATCAACTGCCCGGGAGCCGTCCCGCGCCCCGACCATTGCCCGATCAGGTGCCCGCCCAGGTCGTACTTCCGGATCGTGCCCGAGTACCCCTCAACCGCCAGCAGCGTCTGGTCGGAGGTGATCCAGACGCCGTTGAGGTATCCCATGCCCGGCCACTGCGCCACGAACGTCCCATCCGGCTGAAACACCTGCAGGCGCGCGTTTCCTCGGTCCGCCACGTAGACCAGGCCATTTGCATCCACGGCGATGGAGTGGGGGGTACGGAACTGCCCGGGACCCCTTCCGGGCGTTCCCCACTGCCCGAGGTAGCTGCCGTCCTTGGCGAGATGGACCACGCGCGTGTTGTTGTAGCCGTCCGAAATGTAGACGTCGCCCTGTGGACCGAAGCCGATATCGGTCGGCTGGTTGAAGTGTTTGGCGTCATCGCCGGCCTTCCCGCGGGTGCCCCAGGCCTGGAGCAGCTGCCCGTCCGGGGTGAATTTGAAGACCTGCTGCAGGTCCAGGTCCGTGAGCCACAGGTTGCCTTCCGCATCGAACCGGCACCCGTGCGGCGTGCGGAACATCCGGGCACCCCATGCCTTCACGAAGCTGCCCTTCTGGTCGAAGACCAGCACCGGGTAGGGCGCGCGCTGGAAGACGTACACCAGCCCCGCGGGGCTGACCGCAACCCCGGAAGCATCCGACCGGCCATAGCGCGGCGCCTTGCCGCCCCGCGCCACCGGCCAGTTCAACACGACCTGGTAGTTGGGTGCCACCTGGGCCCGTCCGGGGGAGGCGGCGTTCAGCAGCGCGGCGGCGGCCATGGTGCAGCAGCCCAGTGAGGCGAGCACGCGGAGAGCGGGAGAGAGTCGGCGTTGCATGGTACTGCTCGGGTACGACGGATGATGGGTTGTGGCCGGGTACCGGTGGCATCCACCGGTTCCGGAGCTGGAGGAAGGCCTTGCCGGGCAAGCGCCTCGCCTGCGTATTACCAGGGGCCCCCACTTCTCAAACCGCGCCGATTTGCGCGCCGGCCGGGTGCCGGTCGGTGCGTCCGAACCGCGTTGTGATTTAATCGACACGACGGGTAGACAGGGGGGAACGGCGTGTCGGCGACAATTATTGACGGAAAAGCGATTGCCGCGGAGATGCAGGCAGAGCTGGCGGCGGACGCGGCGGCCCAGCGGGCGCGGGGCATTACGCCAACGCTTGCGGTGGTGCTCGTCGGGGAAGACCCCGCGTCGCAGACCTATGTCGCCTCGAAGCTCAAGACCGCGGAGCGCCTCGGCATTGCCTCGCGGGACTTCATCCTGCCGTCCTCGACTCCACAGGCGGAGCTCGAGGCACTGGCTTCCTGCTTGAGCGCCGATCCGCAGCTTCACGGAATCCTGGTCCAGTCTCCGCTTCCGCCCGGGCTCAACTACCGGGCCGTGCTGGACCGCGTCGATCCCCGCAAAGACGTGGACTGCCTCCACTACTACAACGCCGGAATGCTGATGATGCGCGGGACGAGCATGCCGCCCTGTACCCCCGCGGGCGTGATGGAACTCCTTCGCCGCACCGGGATACCGATCGCCGGGCAGGAGGCGGTGGTGGTCGGGCGCAGCGACCTGGTCGGCAAGCCCGTCGCCATGCTGCTGCTGCACGAACATGCCACGGTGACCCTCTGCCACAGCCGCACCCGTGACCTGGCCGCCGTCTGCCGGCGCGCGGATATTCTGGTGGCCGCGGTCGGCCGCGAGCGAATGATCACCGCGGAGTATGTGAAGGAAGGCGCCGCGGTGATCGACGTCGGAATTAACCGTGTGGGGAAGAAGCTGGTCGGAGACGTGGACTTTGACTCGGTGCTCCCGAAAGCCGGCGCCATCACGCCCGTGCCGGGCGGCGTGGGCCCGATGACGATCACGATGCTGATGCGCAACACCCTCACCGCAGCCCGCCTCCAATCCGGAGGCAAGTAGCGACGGCGCGCCAAGTAGACGCACCCGGCCGAGACGCCGGTAAGCGCACGCGCCGCGGCTGCTCCTCGCCAGGCCGCTTCCCCCGCAACGGGGCCCAATCCTCGCGCAGCCATGCCCGACATCATCCTCACTGAACAGATCATCGACCCGTCCATTGACGAGTTGGCCCGGCGCTACGACGTGGTGACCCAGCCGGAGCTGTGGCGCGACCGGGACGCGCTGCGGGAGCGCGTGAAGGATGCGCGGGCCATCATGGTCCGGAACATGACCCTGGTGGACCGAAGCGTGATCGACGCGGCGCCAAACCTGCGGGTGGTCGGCCGGATTGGGGTGGGGCTGGACAACCTCGATCTGCGTGCGCTGTCCGAGCGCGGAATCGTGGTCTGCTACCCGCCGGAAGAGAACGCGGTATCCGTTGCGGAGCACGTCTTCGCCATGCTGCTCTCCTTCGCGCGGCGGATTCCCGCTGCGGACCGAAGCGCGCGCGAGGGGAAATGGGAGCGGGCCCGCTTCATCGGGTTCGAGCTCGCCGGGAAGACGATGGGGATCCTCGGGCTCGGGCGGATCGGGTTCCGGGTGGCCGTGCGGGCGCGTGCGTTCGGGATGCGGGTGCTGGCCTACGATCCCTACATCGTCTCCCAGCACGCTGCGGTCACGGAGACGGGGACGGAGCTTGCGCCCCTGGAGACCGTGCTGCGGGAAAGCGACGTGATCACCTGTCATCTCCCGCTCACGGACGAGACCCGCGGGCTCATCAACGCGGAACGCCTGGGCTGGATGAAACCGACCGCGATCCTGATCAACACCTCCCGCGGTCCCGCCATTCACGAGGCAGATCTCGCCGAGGCGCTGCGGGCCGGAAAGCTGGGCGGCGCGCTGCTGGATGTGCGGGAGAAAGAGCCGCCGGAGAGAGGCCCGCTGGACGCGCTGCCCAACGTCCTCCTGACGCCGCACATCGCGAGCTGGACCGAGGAGTCGCTCCACCGGGTGATCAGCACGGTGGCGGCCGATGTCGATCGGGTGTTGAGCGGGCAGCCGGCTCGGAGCTTCGCCAACTTTCCGGAGCCCCATCCGCGCTGACCCCGGCCGGAGCGCCACTGTTTCACCGCCCGCCGCCGGACCCAGTGCCCATCCGCTCGCACGGATGCGGCCACCGGGCCCTGCACCGACTACCTGACGAACCTTCAGACCGTTCTTCACACTATTCCTCTGCCGCTATGCCCGACACCATCGCCATCACCGCGGTCACCATGCGTGACGAAAACAACGAGGTTGCCCAGACCCTGAAGCGCGAGGGCTACTCGCTCGCCATCCATCCGAAAATCACCCCGCCCACCGCCGACGAGCTCCGGGATCTCCTGCGGAACGCCACGGGGGTGATCGCCGGCTCCGACGCCTACACGCGCCAGGTAATGGAGGAAGCGCGCGCCCTCCGCGTTATCTCGCGCAATGGCGTCGGCTACGACGCGATCGATCTCGCCGCGGCCACGGAGCTGGGGATCGTGGTGGCCTTCGTGCCGGACGCGATGGTGGACTCGGTGGCGGACCTCACGCTGGGGCTGTTGCTCGCCGCCGCGCGGCGGATCGTGGAGCTGGACAACGCCGTCAAAGCGGGGGAGTGGCGCCGTGGGATCGCGGCGGACGTGAGCGGGCGGACCCTCGGGATCATCGGGACCGGGCGGATCGGCCTGGCGGTGGCCCGCCGCGCGAGCGGCTTCGGAATGCGGCTCGTCGGACACGATCCGTATCCGAACTCCCGCTTCACGGAAGAGCTCGGTGGCGAGTACCTCCCACTCGACGAGCTCCTGGAAGCGGCGGACTACGTCACGCTCCACCTTCCGTCCACGCTGGAAACCCGCGGGCTCATGAACGCGGAGCGGCTCCGCCGGATGAAGAAGAGCGCGTTTCTGGTCAACGCCGCGCGCGGCTCCCTGATCGACGAACCGGCGCTGCTCGAGGCGCTGAACGCGGGAGAGATTGCCGGCGCCGGGCTGGACGTCTTCAGCACGGAGCCGCCGGCGCCCGACTCGCCCGCGGCCGCGCTGTCGCGGCACCCGCGCGTAGTGGCGACGCCGCACGTTGCCTCGTTCACGCCGATCACCGCCGCGAAAATGGGCCTTGCCGCGATGGAGAACGCCCTCGCAGTACTCCGCGGCGAGCGGCCGGCATACGTGGCCAATCCAGAGGTCTACCGAAAGCCGCTGCGCGCTTGATCGCGGGCGAAGCCGCTACGCGACCTGCAGCGACTTCGCCCGCTCCGCATCGAGCTCGAGGTACCGCGCGGCCGCCGCGTAGTCCTCGGGCTCGTCGATATCCAGGGCAATCTCCACGTCCGGGCAGAAGACGCTCTTCAGCCGCACGCCGAACTGCTCCCCCACCATCTGCTGGAGCTCCTCCACGGAGGGAAACCGGCCGCTCAGCTTGGCGCGAAGAAGCC
>CAYQDT010000425.1:2275-4519 GCA_964416225.1 uncultured bacterium | reverse complement strand
GGCTGGAACCCACGAACCGCCCGCGCCGGCGCCCCCGGAGGAAGTCCCCCGCTCCGTTGGGCTGCTCTCCTCGGAGCCACGCTCCTCATGCTCTCCCTACCGGCGATCTCCTCGGCGAAAAGCGCGGAGTATTTCCCACCGCCGGACAGCGCCGGCGGCTGGCGCACGCTCCAGGACGCCGCCTCTATCCGGAAGCTGGCCGGGATGGACCTCTCCCGCCTGCAGCGGGCCTACGATTTTACCGAGCGCTGCAGCCAGAACGGCGGGCTGCTCGTCGTGCGCCACGGTTACCTGGTCTTCGAAAAGTACTATGGCCGGGCGCACCGCAATGCGAACCCGGACATGGCCTCCACCGGGAAGGCGTACACGAGCATTGCCTGCGGAATCATGCTGCATGAGAAGCACGACGCGAGTCCGGAGGGTCTGGACCAGAAGGTCTTCACCGAGAAGTACCTGCCGGAAGCGTTCCCCCTGGATGATCCTCGCAAGGCGGACATCACCCTGGGGCAACTGCTCTGCATGAGCGCGGGCTATCATGGGGAGGGGGGCAGCCCGGGGGTGGTCTACGGAAAGGTCGTTCCGCTGCAGCCGGTTCCCGGACAGGACATCCGGGACCTGGACCGCTCTTCCATCCGGACGCCGCTCTGGACCGAGCCGGGCGCCGGATACTCCTACTCGTCCCCCGCGCCGCACATCGCCTCCATCGTGCTGCGCCACGTCACGGGAATGGAGCTCCAGGACTACATCAACGAGAAGCTGGCGAAGCCGATGGGCTGGGGTCCGTGGGGCTACTGCCTCCACCGAGGCGACTACACCATGCCGCACGCGAATGGCGCCGGAAGCATCGCCGTGCACGCCACCGATGCCCTGCGCTTCGGCTATTGCCTCCTCCATCAGGGGCGGTGGGGAAGCCGCCAGCTCGTCCCCGCGGACTACGTGGCGAAGTGCGGCAAGGCCTCCCCGTATAACCCCCATACGCCGTACAGCCTGATGTTCGAGAACAACGGGGACGGACACGTGGCCGGCGCGCCGCGGGACGCCTACTACAAATCCGGCGCCGGCGGCTTCGGCATCTTCGTCGTGCCGTCACTCGATCTCGTCATCTACAAGCTCGGCGGCAACAACGGGCAGTATGATCCGGCGCTGACCGGGCTGCCGCAGCCGTTCCAGTACGACGGCTCCCGCGATAACTGGAAGCCCATTCCCCGGACGCCGTTCAATGAGGGAAGCCTGGGCGGGGACGACGGGCTGCGCCGCGTGCTGGAGATGGTTTCCGCGGCCGTGATGGAGTGACGCGCAGGAGCGCCATTCGCTCCTCAGCCAGGTTGCAGCCGGGAGCCGACGCCGCATTCGTGGTCGGCGGCGAGCCAGCTCCCGGTCTGCCGCTCGACCACGGCGCGACACCCGCCGCAGCGAGCGGCATGGCCACAGCTGCCGCACGGCTCTCCGACGAGCGGCAGCTCGCCGCGGACCCGCGCGAAGACGTCGCCCTGCTCCCAGAGCGCGCGGAACGAGTCGCATCGCACGCTGCCCACGCAAAGTTCCCGCCCGCGCAGGTGGGAGCAGGGATAGGCGTCGCCATTCCACGTGACCACGGCAAAGCGGTCACCCATCGGACAGCCCGCGACGCCGAGACGGCGCAACTCCGACTCCGGCCGGCCGTGAAACAGGAATGAGAAGGCGCAGTCGACCGCCAGCGTCGTCATCGCAAAGAGCGGCTCGAGCTCCTGAAGCACCCCCGCGCGACGGAGGGTATCCGCCGGGCTGAGTGCGCTGCGGGCGTACCACGCCTCGTTTCCGGATGCCGGCTTGGGCCGGATGAGGGTCACGGACCCAACACCCAGGCCGCAGGCCCACTCCAGCCATTCTCCCAGCCTCGCGAGATTGCCGCGGGTGACGATAAGATTGAACCCGAAGCGCACGCCCCGCTCCCGCAGCAGGGCCGCCCGCTCCGTCAGCAGGGCCCGGTTCACCGAAACCGCATCGTTGAGGGACAGGGAATGATGACTCACTGTCCCGGCGGGAGTGCGTTTTCTTCCTCGCGGTCAAGCGGACGGGAGCCTCCGTGCCGGTGCTGACCCGCCTGGAGTGGAACGGCGAGACCGCCCGGCTGGTGCCGCGGATCCCGCTCACGCCGGGCCTCAGCTACGTGGTCGTGTTCGAGGGGCCGCGGGTGGCCCGCGGGCTGCCGCGCCTGGTGCGGGAGTACCATCCTGCCATCGATCCCCGGCCGTCGACGGCCGC
>CAYQDT010000425.1:0-2265 GCA_964416225.1 uncultured bacterium | reverse complement strand
TGGGAAACCAGCGAGGAGTCATGCTGTATCTGTGCTTCACGGTTCCGATGGCGGGCGGCGACCTGTTCCGGCACGTCCTGCTGCGGGACGCCGCCGGAAGCCGATCCCGCACGCGCTGCGGGAAGTCGAGCTCTGGGACCCGCAGCACCGGCGTGCCACGATCTGGATCACCCCCGGCCGCACGAAGCGCCCGCCGGAACCGCCCCGAAGCCCATGGCCGGCCCACCGACATTTCGCCGTGAGCTCGTCATCGGCTCCGAGCGATAGCGGGAGATCTTCCACGGAAGCATCCGCCGGGAGCGAGCGCGACGTCCGCACGCGGGCTTCATGAGCAGCCGGCCTGCGCTCCGTGGCCGCGCTTTCAGTGCGGGCGCGGTCCGGGGCGGATCAGCCTTTGCTGCCCGTCATCGCAATACCCTGGATGAAAGTGCGCTGTGTGAAGAAGAAGAGCACAAGGATGGGCAGCGTCACGACCGTCGACGCCGCCATCAGCAGACCCCACTCCGAGCGGTAGGCGTTCAGGAACTGCTGGAGCCCCAGCGCGAGCGTATAGCGCGACTGGTCTTTCAGGTAGAGGAGCGGGCCGAGAAAATCGTTCCAGTGGTGCAGGAAGGTGAAGAGGGCCACCGTGGCGAGCGCCGGCCGGGAGAGGGGCAGCATCACGCGGACAAAGGTGGTGAGCTCGGAGGCTCCATCCAGCCGCGCCGCCTCGGAGAGCTCCCGCGGAATGGTCAGGAAGAACTGCCGCAGCAGGAAGATCAGGAACGCGCTGCCGAGGGATGACGGCATGATCAGCGGGAGGAACGTGCCGTACCATCCGAGCCAGCGAAAGAGGAGGAAGCTCGGGATCATCGTCACCTGCGCCGGCAGCATCATCGTTGCCAGCAGCAGGAAGAAGAGGGCGTCCCTTCCGGGCCACTCGATCCGGGAAAAGCCGTAGGCGGCCAGGGAGCACGAGAGAACGGACCCCGCCACCGCGAAAACGCAGATCGTCAGGGTATTCCGCAGATAGGCGGCGAACGGGATGAACGTTAGCGCGCGCGGATAGTTATCCCAGCGCACCGGGTGCGGCAGCCAGGCCGGCTCCGGCACGAAAAGCTGCTCATTCCCCTTGAGCGAGCTGGAGACCATCCAGAGGAGCGGCAGGAGGAAGAGGACGCCGACCGCTAGCAGCGCCGCGTGCTGGAGCGCGGTATGCAACATGCGCTCCGGCCGAACCCGGCTCTTCTTGCGGTACTGCATATGCTCTCCTCTCCGCGCCGCGTCCGGCGCCGCGCTTCAGCACCCGGTCCAGCTCCCGCTGGGTCTCGAACGTCACCTGATCCAGGGCCGCCCTGGGGGTCACCTCCAGGCGCAGGGCGGCGTCTTCGGCCGCCTGGAGCCGGTCCCAGTAGAACGCCTGAACAGGAACCGGAGGGGTGGTCCGTACGTTCGGGCTGGCGGCAACCTCGAGGAACGTGCGGAAGTGTGGATTCTTCCGCAGGTATTCCTGGTACGCCGGCTCCCGGGTGATGGCCGCCGACGCGGGGATCCAGCCTCCCCAGGTGGCAATCTCCGCGGCGGCGGCGGGATCCTTCCACCCGCACCAGTAGCGGGCGAACTCCAACGCCTCGCGCGGATGCCGAGCCCCGCGCGGCACGATGAGCGAGTTACCGTTCACCCAGCAGGTATTCGGCCGGCCGCCGGGCGGGTACGGGAGCGGGGCTACGGCATACTCCATGCCCGGGGCAAACTTCCGCATGTCCTCCACTCGCCACTGCCCATCGGCCAGCATGGCAAACTTCCGGCCGATGAACGGGTAGGTGCTGCCGATCTGCTGCGTCAGCCCGGCCTGGAACGAGACGATGCGATTCACGTCGTACTGCCGGCTATAGGACACCATCCAGTCGAGTGCCTGGACCACCCGCGGGTCGTTTGCCGTGATCCGATGCTGAAGCGGATCGTAGAGCTCGCCGCCGAAGACCGCCGCCCAGTGCTGGAGGCCGGTGGGCAGGAACCCTACCCGCTCCAGCTTCCCCCGCGGATCGCGCCGGAACATCCCCGCTGCCCAGCGGTCCAGCTCGTCGATCGTGCGCGGCGGTCGGGCCGGGTCCAGTCCGGCCTCCCGGACCATCCGGGTGTTCAGCAGCAGGCAGTGAGAGTTCAGCGCGACACAGACGGCGTAGAGGTGGCCGTCATAGGTGCCGATCTCCCGGGCAGCAGGGTAGAGCCATCGCCGCATCTGCGCGTAATCCGCGTGCGGCATGAGCTTGATAAGGTTCAGCT
>CAYQDT010000424.1:4269-4519 GCA_964416225.1 uncultured bacterium | reverse complement strand
CCACCACTCCGAGATTGGTCACGGTTCCGGTATTCAAGTCCACAACGGCCAGGACGTCGTCCGTTGCCGTACCGTTGCCGTTGCGGTCCTTTCCCCCCTGGTCGGCTTCCGACACCTGGACGGCGAGCCGGTCCCCACCAATCGCCACCGGCCAATCTTCCTCGTTCTCCAGCAGCCGATAGCTGACGGCCAGTCCCGTTTCCCGCACCTTGTTGGTGCGGAGGTCGACCACACAGGCGATTGCGTCGTC
>CAYQDT010000424.1:0-4259 GCA_964416225.1 uncultured bacterium | reverse complement strand
GACCAACAATTTGCTTATCTGCTTCGGTAATCACCCCGTCGCCGTTCAGATCCTTCGTCTCCTCATCCACGACGAAGGCGCCCCAGTTGCCGGCGGCCCAGGTGCGGCCGGTGATGGCGCGGCCGATGTTGAAGACATCGAGGCGCAGGGACTGCGCCGCGGCGGGCGTGAGAGCGATCAGCGGCAGGAAGATGAGCAGCGCGGCGGTGATCCGTCGGGTGAACGGGAGCATAGGAGAGCACCTGGCAGGGACAGCGGGCGGGGGCGCCGGCCAGTCGCGACGCGGGCGGGGACAGCCGGTTATCCCGCAAAAGATACTACATGTAAACGCGACGCACCGCCGACAGGATAGGTATAGCTGCTCAAACCAATCGCTGATCTGCCGGAGGTCCTGTCGTGGTGGTCCAGACCCTCACCCTGCTGCTCGCCGTCGTTTGCCTGGCCGCATTCGCTCTTGGTGTCGCCGGGCTGTTCCGCCGGAGTACCACGCTGCTGGTGGGCGCGGCCGTACTGGCGATGCCGGTGGTCGGCTTCGCCGCTGCTTCCCTGGTGCTTGCCTGAGCCGGACCGATCGCGGCGCACATGCGCGCGAGCGGAGCACCCCGGACCAAAAAGAGCGCGGGTCACGCTGAAGCGAGCGTGATCCGCGCTTTTTTACCGCGCTCCACCGGATGACCGGCGGCACAGGGGGCCCTTAGAGTGCTGTCCGACCGACCGCTTACTCCTGATCGTAGGCGAAGTAACGCTGGTACCAGAGCCCGTTGCTACCCTGAACCACGTAGCTCTGCGCGTTCCCCTTGATCCACTTGGCGTGGCCGTCCAGCATGACCATGTTTTCGCCACCCTGATGCATCGCGGCGCCCTCACAGCCGAACAGGATGATGGACGCCGTTCCCTTCACCAGCGTCGCACCGTCCGAGATGATGGCGGTGTCCGCACTGCGAATGATCTGGGGCAGCGCCACCTGCACCCACGGGAA
Organism: uncultured bacterium; assembly: GCA_964416225.1. Classification (GTDB taxonomy): domain Bacteria; phylum Armatimonadota; class SYMT01; order SYMT01; family SYMT01; genus CAYQDT01. The sequence goes on along the minus strand of CAYQDT010000424.1, from coordinate 3,280 downwards.
CTTCTTGTTGATGTAGCCGGATCCAGGAATATGGACGATGGCGTTGTTTGCGTCGGCGCCGGTTCCCGCCGCGCCGGGCATGGGCGCCGCGATGCCGTAGTTCGCGTAGACCGCGTCGACCGGAAAGATCTGCGAGCTGTATCCGGGTCCGTCGCAGGAGGGCGCGTCCACTCCGGTGGAGAGCGCCTGCTGGCTCCAGGACGGGCAGACGAAGACCCCGGTCGGCGGGTTCACGCTGCCGTTCCGGAGATACGGCTGGATCCGCGCGGTCCAGAGCCGTTGCGTCAGGGTCTCACCCGGACCGGTTTTCCACGGCATGATGCACTCGTCATAATCCTGTGCATACATGATGAGCGCGGTGGCCAGGTTCTTCTGATTCGAGAGGCACTGGGTCCGGCGCGCGGCCTCACGGGCCTGCGCGAAGACCGGGAAGAGGATGGCGGCCAAGATGGCGATAATGGCTATCACCACGAGCAGTTCGATCAGGGTAAACGCCCGTCGGCTTCGCGCCGCGAGCGTTCCGAGCGGGCCAAGGCCCTTGAGTTTACTTGCACGATGCGTCATCTTAGAGCTCCCTGGATGCGGTGCTTAATTGATTAGCGGTGCGTTCGGCCGCGACATCCGCCTGGAGGGAGCAGGAATCCTGCGTTCCAGCCTCGCACGTACGTTGGGCCTTCTCCCGGCCCACGATCGGAGCCGGGTAGGGACGCCCACGTCCTTTACAACGGGGCTGATTGGTTGATGCGTACTGTACTAAAGACGGTTCCGGCCGTGGTTTCCCTCATCCTACTTTCGGCCGGTTTGGCGTCTCTTTCTCCGACGATCGGTCGGGCCGCTCCACCGGTCGGAGGAGCGGCTTCACGCCTACAATCGGATGATATCTTCGGAAACTTTAGGCGTGCAATCCACCGATTTGATGATTTTGTCTACACAGGCAGGGAAAAGAACGCCGAAGTGACCGAGAAAATCGGCCGGGTCCGCAAGCTCCTGACTGCCCGAAAGATCGATGGCATCGTCATCTCGGATGAGCGGAACTTCTCCTGGATCAGCGCCGGAGGGCGCGCCGCGGGCGACCCCGGCGCGCGGACGGCACCGGTCCGGCTGCTGGTCACCCTGGACCGCCTCTACTGCATCGCGGACAACGAGACCGGCCCGCGCGTCATGGATGAGGAGCTGGCGGGTCAGGGCTATGAGTGGGTCCGCCACGCGTGGACGCAGAGCGAGCGGGAGGTGCTGCAGCCGCTGCTGAAGGACCGCCGAATCCTCTGGGACAGCCGCGCGGCGGCCGCGGAGTATGGTGCGGGCCCCGCCGGGCTCGTGGACCTCTCGGAGCTGTACTTCCCGGTGACCCTCGGCGAGGCGAAGAAGCTCCGGTGGCTGGGGCGAAAAACCTCTGACGTGGTGGAGCAGGTGGCAGCCCTGGTCCAGCCGGGGATGTCCGAGCTGGACGCGCAGTATCTGCTCCAGCGCGAGCTCTCGTACTGGGACATCGTGCCTGCCGTCACGCTGGCTTCGGCCGATGACCGGACCCGCAGCTACGCCCGCCCCGTCGCCGCGGGCAATCCAATCAAGCAGTATCTCGGAATCGACGTCACCGCGCGCCGGTGGGGCCTCTCCGTCGCGCTCTCGCGGCGCGCCTACTTCGGCGAGCCGACGCCGGATCTGGCGAAGGCGTGGAAGGACACGCCGAAGCTGGAGGCCGCCTTTCTCGCCGCCACGCGCGTCGGCGGCACGCTGGGCGGGGTAATCGCCGCCGCGGAGAAGTCGTACCGCGAAGCGGGATTTCCGGAGGAATGGAAGCTGCGCGACCAGGGCGGGCCGCTGCTCACCGGGGAGTACCCCGAGCGTGTCCTTCCGGGCGACAAGACTCCGATTCAGCCCGGGATGGTCCTGGCGTGGAGCCCGATGGCGGGCGGCGCGCGGTATCAGGACACGTACCTGGTCCGTCCCGACGGCTCCCTGGAAAACCTGACCGCCCCGCAGACCTGGCCCGCCGTGACCGCTCGGGTGGGCAAGACCGCGTACGCCGTGGCCGGGCTCTGGGTGCGGCCGCTGCCGCCGGCGCCGGAGCCGGCGGCAAACTAAGCGGCTCCGCTCCCGCGCGTGGATGGAGTGCGCCCGGCAGAAGGCTCGACCGGCGTTCGCCACCCCGGCGCGGTTGCACGTTCAGGCGGCGGCCGCCATCTCTCCTCGGCAACATGGGGATCTGAAGCCGTATGGGAATTCGTAAAGCCATCATTCCGGCGGGAGGCCTGGGTACGCGCCTGGCACCCCTCACGCATCTGATGCCTAAGGAGATGCTGCCTCTCGGACGAAAAGTGGTGCTCCAGTACGTGGTGGAGGAGTGCGACGCTGCGGGCCTGGACACCCTGCTGGTGGTCCTGAACCGGCGCAAGACGGCGCTCTTCGCCATCGGGGAGGAGACGCCGGCGCCGGCCGATCCCGTAACCGGCGTGCCGCGGCGCAGCGTCTATTTCGCGAACCAGGCGAAGCAGGGCGGGCTTGCGCACGCGGTTCTGCACGGGGAGTCGTTCGTCGGCGACGAGTCGTTCGTCGTGGCGCTCGGCGATACCATCATTCATGGGGGGGTGGGGGAGCAGACGTCTTTGCTGGCCCGGATGATGGAAGCCCATCTCCAGCACGGTGCCGCGGCCACCGTTGCGGTCCAGGAAGTTCCGGCCGAACGGATCTCCCGGTACGGTATTCTTGAGCCGGAAGGAGCGGCCGGCGACCTGTTCCGGATCCGGCGCGTCGTCGAAAAGCCAAACGCGGACGAGGCCCCGAGCAACCTGGCCATCACCGCCCGGTATGTCTTTTCTCGCGAAATCTTTCGCGCCTGCCGGGAGTGCACGCGCCACGAAAGTGGGGAGATCGAGCTGACCGAGGCGATCACCTGGCTCGCCCGCCGCGGGTATCCGGTCCTCGGCGTGCGGCTGGAAGCCGGACAGCAGCGCCTCGACATCGGCAACCCCCGCTCCTACGCGGAGGCATTCCAGCTTCTCTCGGAATGAGCGGCCCCTCCGGGGCCATGACTATCCAGCGGCTGCGAGCCGCCCATACCGTTCCAGCGCCTCCGGCCATGCAATGACCGCCGGCGCGTCACGTCCGCGCGGGCTCGACCCGACGCACGTACGCTCACAACCTCATGAAAACACTCATTACCGGTGGCTCCGGCTTTATTGGCTCCCACCTCTGCGACGCGCTGCTGGACGCGGGTCACAGCGTGGTGGTGCTGGATAACTTCCTCACCGGCCGGCCGGCCAATCTTGCCCACCGCCGC
>CAYQDT010000423.1:2078-4524 GCA_964416225.1 uncultured bacterium | reverse complement strand
ACCGTTTTCGTTGTTCCGGAAGTCGGCCGGAACCTTCACCACCGCGGAGACCATAACGGTGTGTGAGCCATCTCCGTGAGTGGTGTCGGACACGCGGCGCCGGAATTCCAGAACGGGGGCCACCACCCGCTTCTGCTCGGTCCGGATGGTGAGGTCCAGTTGGAGGCGCGGCGCCTTCGGATCCAGGGCAGAATCATACAGTAGCTGCCCATAATCCACCGTCTTACCGTCCGACGACCGGAAGAGCAGCAGCCGCGTGCTGCCCCAGTGACCCTTGCGGAGCGGGATCGTGAAGCTGCCGCGGCTCTCCATCCCCTGGGACAGGGGCAGGATGAGCGGCTTCCCGTCCGCGGTGGCCGGACTCAGCGCTTCGTAAACGCCCTTCCGGCCGTCCCCGCCCGCAGCGCCTCCCACGGTGTGCTCCACGTAGAGTTGAATCGCCGCGCTCGCGCTCGCGTTTTCCGGCCGGAAGGCGTACTGGAAGGTGGCCTCGCCGAGGTCGGCCGTTGCCGTCAGCGTCAGCTTGGAGAGGTGCAAGTCCGACCCGGCGGCCGCTGCCGGAACCGCAACGGCAAGCGCCACAAGGGCAGGGAGCAGGTGTGCGAGCCTCATCGTCCCTCCGATCCGTCCGCGGCACGCCGTCAAGCTGCCGGACGCGGGGTGCCGGACCGGCAGGATGGCCGTGGTGCGCCGTCCACTCGGCCGGCAGCCGCTCACGCGGCGCGGTCCGCGCCCTCTCACAGATGCTCCAGCGGGACGGCGGCGTGCAGGGGGACGCAGCCATCGAGCCGATCCCGGTGAGCCATCACCGGCGAGGAGACCGCCGCGGGTGAGCGGGCGCGGAAGCGGGGAGTGCCGTGCGTTTCGATCGCGGAACGCGGGGGCGGCGGGTAGCATAGAGGCATGAACACCCTCTACACGTACGGCTACCGCGGCGGCTCGCTGGCCGATCTCCGCGAGTACGCCGCGGCCGGGATCCTGATCCTGGACACCCGCCACAACCCCACCAGCCCGAACCCGCTCTGGAGGCGGCATGCCCTCAGCCGCGAGCTGGGAGAGAGCTACCGCTGGGAGAAAAGCCTCGGAAACAGCAACTACAAGACTCGTGTGCCGCCCTTCGAGATTCCCGAGTTGGAACAGGGGCTGGACACGCTGCACGAGCTGCTGCAGGCCTCCCCGGTACTGCTGCTCTGCGGCTGCCCGGAATGGCGGGAGTGTCACCGGCGGAACATCTCCGAGGCGGCGCGGGAGCGGTGGCCGGATCTGCCGGTGCGTCACCTGATACCGGGGGAAGGGCTGTAGCCGGCGTGGAGCTCACTCGAGCGGCGGTACCTTCCGGCCAGCAGCCGGTGCGGAGCTCCTGGTGGGGCCTCTCCGAACCGACGGGGCCCCGCAGCCGGAGCGCGGCTGCCGCCCTGCGCCACGCTTCCGGTCCGTGCGGGCGTGACCGTGGCGGGAGGTCGGCCGTCATCTCAAGCCGTCGGCCAGCGTGGAACGCCCTCGGCGCCCCTTCGGACGGCGCGCGCGCCTCGCCAGGTCCGGCCCCCATCGGCGGACCCGCCACCTGATCCGGTGCGGCGTGCCGCTCTGCACATAGATTTTAGGAAGCTCGGGCGCTGGTTGCTCCTCCTGGGGCTATGGGGCGACCAGGCAGCGTTCGGCGGCCGAAGCTTCCGGAGGGCGAGGAGGAACCCGCCTGGTGGTCCGTCAAACTTCCGTTTGCGGGGTGCGGGCGCGGCGATCATCGCTCGATCTGGAGCGCGGGGGATCGCTGCAGGGGCCGGCGGAAACGCACGGCGGTGGGACGCGCGGAAAGGGGGCAGGGGCTGATGAGCGAGGTCGTGCCCGAACAGATACGGGGGCAGGTGGATCAGGTCTACCGCTCCGAGTCGCGCCGCGTCCTGGCCACGCTGATCCGGCTGCTCGGCGACTTCGACCTCGCCGAGGACGCGCTGCACGACGCCTTTGCCGCGGCACTGGTGCGCTGGCCGCGGGATGGGGTTCCGGCCAATCCGCGCGCGTGGCTGGTCTCGGCGGGTCGTTTCAAAGCGATCGATCGGGTGCGCCGGCGGGCGCGGTTCGACGCGCTGCTGCCCGAGCTTGCGGGGCAACTGGAGTCCGGGTCGGACGGGTTCCTGGACGAGGAGGGGATTGAGGACGACCGGCTGCGGCTCATCTTCACCTGCTGCCACACCGCCCTGTCGCCGGAATCCCGGGTGGCGCTGACCCTCCGGGAGGTCTGCGGCCTCACCACTGAAGAAATTGCGCGCGCCTTTCTCATCGCCCCGTCCACCCTCGCGCAGCGGATCGTGCGGGCCAAGACAAAGATCCGCGCCGCGCGCATTCCCTTCCAGGTGCCGTCGCGAGTCGACCTGCCGGAGCGCCTGGAAACGGTGCTCCAGGTGGTGTACCTCGTGTTCAATGAGGGATACTCCGCCTCCGCCGG
>CAYQDT010000423.1:781-2068 GCA_964416225.1 uncultured bacterium | reverse complement strand
CGGCGCGGCGCTCACGCGGAGCGAGCTCTCAACGGAGGCGATTCGCCTCGGACGGCTGCTCGTCGAGCTGCTGCCGGAGCCGGAAGCACAGGGGCTCCTCGCCCTCATGCTCCTCCACGAGGCCCGGAGATCGGCGCGCACCGGCCCGGATGGCCGGTTGGTCCTGCTGGAGCACCAGGACCGCGGTCTCTGGTGCCGAGAGCAGATTACGGAGGGCCTGGGGCTGGTTGAGCGCGCGCTGGCCTCACGCCGCTTCGGTCCCTACACGCTGCAGGCGGGCATCGCCGCGCTTCATGCCCAGGCACCCTCCACGGCGGCGACCGACTGGGACCAGATCGTGGCCCTCTATGACGCCCTCGCGTACGCTACAGGGTCACCCATCGTCGAGCTGAACCGAGCCGTGGCGGTCGCGATGCGGGACGGTCCGGCGGCGGGACTGGTTCTGGTGGACGCGCTCCTTGCGCGGGATGAGCTGTGCGACTACCATCTGGCGCATTCCGCACGGGCCGACTTTTGCCGGCGGCTCGGCCGGACTGCAGACGCCCGGGACTCGTATGAGCGCGCCCTGACTCTCACGCGGCAGGAGCCCGAACGGCGGTTTCTCCAGGACCGCCTCCGCGAGTTGGACGGCTCCTGAAAAATCTTCCTGTCTTGCTGTCGATTTGCCCGCCGGCCGTTCGACGAATGGGCGAGAGCGTGCGCCGGCGCGGACCGACCTGACTACTGGGAGCTTGCCCGGCCGGCGCGCCTCACGCCGTTCCACGCGACGTCGTTCGAAGCGATGTCGTTCCAAGCGAAGAAGGAGACAGCGGAATGCGCTTTATGGTGATGGTCCGGGCCCACAAAGACACCGAGGCCGGCATCCTGCCTACGGAAGACGTCCTGACCGCGATGGGGCGTTTCAACGAGGAACTGGCGAACGCCGGCGTGCTCCTGGCCGCCGAGGGGCTGCACCCGAGCTCCAGGGGTGCTCGAGTTCGGTTCAGCGGGAAGGCGCGGACCGTGACCGATGGTCCGTTCCCGGAATTGAAGGAGCTGATCGCCGGATTCTGGCTCTGGCAGGTGGGCTCGAAAGAAGAGGCGATCGAGTGGGCCCGGCGCTGCCCGATGGAAGATGCCGAGCTGGAGATCCGACAGGTATTTGAGGCGGACGATTTTGGGCCCGCGCTCACTCCCGAGCTTCGGGAGGCCGAAGAGCGCCTGCGGCGGGAGGCCGCTGCCCGCTCGTAGTCACGGGACCGTCCGGTCCGGATACGGGTGCACTCGAGCGCCGCGCAGACCGTGCGG
>CAYQDT010000423.1:0-771 GCA_964416225.1 uncultured bacterium | reverse complement strand
TCTCGAAATGCAGATTGATCCCTATCTCAGCTTCAACGGCCGATGCGCCGAGGCATTCCGGTTCTACGAGCAGTGCTTCGACGGGAAAATCGTGGCGATGGTCACCCACGCAGACATTCCGGGGACCGAGGAGGTTCCGGAAGAATGGAAGGACCGGATCCTGCACGCGCGCCTGGTGGTGGGCGACGCCGTGCTGATGGGCTCCGACAGCCCGCCTGCCCATTTCGAAGAGGCACGGGGAATCTCCGTGTCCCTACGGGTAGACACCCCGGAAATGGCGGAACGCATCTTCCGCGGGCTGTCGGAAGGGGGAACGGTGCAGATGCCGATCGCAGAGACGTTCTGGGCCGTACGCTTCGGGATGGTCGTCGACCGCTTTGGGATCCCGTGGATGGTCAACTGCGAAAAGGCCTCGTGAATGAAAAACGTGGATCGCGGCTCCCGGCGGAGCCAGATCCATCCTGGCAGCGATCGAGAAGGAGGCGGGATGAGTCAGGTACGAGTGCTGGTGGGTACGCGCAAGGGCGCGTTTATCCTGAAGTCAGATGGCCGGCGGAAGGAGTGGGAGGTCAGCGGTCCGCACTTCGCCGGCTGGGAGATCTATCACGTGAAAGGCTCCGCCGCGGAGCCGAACCGCATCTTCGCGTCCCAGAGCAGCGGCTGGTTCGGACAGGTGGTCCAGCGGTCGGATGACGGCGGGAAGTCTTGGGAGGCGGTCGGAAACGAGTTCACCTACGATGGGGTGGCGGGCACCCACCAGTGGTATGACGG
>CAYQDT010000422.1:0-4526 GCA_964416225.1 uncultured bacterium | reverse complement strand
GCTGCGTTCGGAGCCCGGATGGAGTACGACAGCTCCTACCGGGTCCTCCGAGTGCCCGGCAGGCAGGAGTACCGGGGACGGGATTATTACATCGAGCCGGACGCCTCCAACGCGTCGTATTTCTTCGGGGCGGCGGCGCTCACGGGCGGGCGCGTTCGGGTGGAGCACCTCGGGAGGCGAAGCGCACAGGGTGACCTCCGGCTGCTGGACGCGCTGGAGGCGATGGGCTGCTCCGTCACGCTGGGAGACGACCACGTTGAGGTGCGGGGGCCGGAGCGGCTGCGTGGGATCACCGTGAACGCGGGCCCGTTCTCCGATATGGCGCAGACTCTCTATGCGCTCGCCCCGTTCGCGGACGGGCCGACCGAAGTGCGTGGGGTCGCCCACTCCCGCCTGCAGGAGTGCGACCGCGTCTCCGCCAGCGTCACCGAGCTGCGCCGCCTGGGGCAGGACGTGCTGGAGTTCCCGGACGGTCTTCGGGTGACGCCGCGGCCCATCACGCCCGCCGTGGTGCAGACGTACAACGACCATCGCATGGCGATGGCCTTCGCGCTGGTCGGACTCCGCGCTCCCGGTGTGCGCATCGCGGACCCCGGCTGCACGCGCAAGACGTTTCCGGAATACTGGCAGCGACTGGAGCTCCTGCGCTAAGCCCATCGCCGAATCCGTCTGCCCGGGAAAGCCCGCGGACCCGTGGTGGACGCACCGGCTAGCGGCCCGCGCCGGTGCGCTTCCGCGCGGTTGCGCCGGCGCTGGGCTGTGGAATCGGCTCCGGATCCCAGCTCAGCGCCGGGACGGGCAACTCCTTCGCCCCCGTTACCTGGAGCTGCGTGTCGGAGTTGGTCCAGCGCCCCCGGAGGGTCGCGCTCCCCGGCGCGGCCGTCCGGGGCATGTAGGTCCGGAGCATTCGATACACGCCCGGCCGCAGGTTTTCGAGGCGCGCCTGTCCATCGGAGGCCACCGGCACCTCCAGCCAGCGGATCGGCCCCCACCCGGCCGCGGTCTTCTCGGAGAGGCCGACGCGAAGCATCCCCTCGGGCGCTGCTTTTCCGGCAACGCGGATGGTGTGCAGAAGCACCGCGCCCTCCTTCTGGTAGAAGGGACGGCTTGGTGCCGCGGGCCCGGCCGGGTCCTTCGCGATCCGTGCGACTGGAGCCGGCACCGGCGGCTGCGGCGCCGGCAGCGGGATCTCCGTTAGCCGAAACGAGAACAGCTTCTCCGGCCGCGCTTTCTCCGTCACGTCCCAGGTGAGCCGCACCAGTTCCTCGTCAACGGCCGGGAACAGGTACAGCCCGTCGCGAACCGTCTGGTCGCCCGCGCTGGAGGAGCCGCCGCCGCGGGTGAGTGTGCCGCGATACTGCCGGCCCGACTTCCCGATCGCCACCGGGAACAGGTCGTAGCCGCTGTCCGTTGGACGGTACACGCGATCCGACGGAGTCACCACGCGAATCCGCACGGTGGGTCCCCAATCGGGGGGGAAGTTCGCCGGCGCGGCGATGACGTCCAGCTCATCATTCTCTCGCGCCGGCTTCGGGATCACCCGGTAGCGGGACACGACGAACATCGCTGCGCCCGCCCGCGCGGTAGAGACGGCTCCCGAAAGCGGCAGGGCAATCTCGGCGTGGAGGGCTTTGACCGAGCGAAAGACCATCAGGTCTCCCTCCAACCAGTGGAGCCTGCGGGCCTTCGTGTTCGGCAGGGAGAATTGTGTGCTGCGGATCCACTCGTCTGGAAACGTTCCTCCGGAATAGGAGTAGTTGTAGTTCGGAGCGGCCGGAGCGGTGAGGATGTTGCCCAGATCGTCCCGCGCCACCGCGTTTTCGATGCCGGCGATCGATTCGGCGTCGCCATGCTGCAGCACCACGCTGAGGGAAACGTTCAGGGAGCTGCTGTTGAACCCCGGGATGGACGGGTGGAAGCTCTGGCTGCGGTTCTCGTAGTACGCCACGCCCGCCGCCTGGAGCCGCGTACCGCCTCGGTTGAGCAGGCCGACGGGCTTCACGGGAGCCGCGGCCGCCTGAAAGATCGGGTGCAGCATGAAGCCGCCCTCCGCGCGACGTGCCGGGCGCAGGTGGTAGTGCTCGCAGATCTGGCGCAGGGCGTCGGCCAGAGTGGTGTCCGTCCAGTCAAAGCTGGCGCGGTCCTGGAGATTGTCGCCGGCCGGAGGGACGATGGGTGTGTGCGCCGCTTCCTGGAGCCGCCGGCATGCCTCGGTGACGGTGACGGTCTGCACCCTCAAGGATACCGGCGGGTTCGCGGCGCGAGCGGTCGCCCCGAGCAGTACGGTGCCGCCGAACAGAAGCCAGAATCGAGCATCGCTTCGCATGGTCACTCCCGCGGGGGTCGGGTCCGCGGCCCGTCGCGCACCGGACCGCGGATCGGATCATCGGGGATCGGCGGCGGGCACGCGGAACGGCACCGGCCGGTTACCGGATCGGCCGCGGCGCCTTCGGCGGCTCCCACCGCAGCGGCGGCACCGCAGTTGCCTTGTGGGGCTGGATCGTGATGGCGAGCTCACCACCCGCCCACGTGCCGCCGGCAGGCAGCGCGCCGGATTTCGGGCGAAACGTGCGGAGGAGCCGGTACGCCCCAGGCTTCAGATCGCCGAGCCGGACCTCGCCATCCGGCCCCACTTCCAGCTCCGTCCACCGGACCGGGCCCCAGCCGGCGCCCTGCCGGGGCCGGAGACCGAGGTGAAGTGTCCCGGCCACCCCCTGCTCCGCCATGCGGACGGTGGATTGCAGCTCGCCGCCCTCCGCCTGAAAAAAGGGGTGGGTCGCCTCGGGCGGCGCGGCTGCCGGCGGCGCCGCGATCCGGGCGGGCGCCGCCTGGGGAACGGCCGCACCGGCCTGGAGCACGGGCAGCGGGATGTTCTCCAGTCGAAACGTCAGCAGCTTCACCGGGTCCGCTTTCTCCACCAGCTCCCAAACCAGCTTGCCTTCCTGCTCCTTCATTCCGGGAAACACCAGCACGGAGGTGAACCGCATCATCTGGCCGTCACCGCCCCCCGAGCCGTGCACCGCCTGCCCCGCATAGACCCGGCCGCTTGCGCCGATCAATACCGGTGCCAGCTCCGTTCCCATCACCCGCGGGCGGTACCGGGAGTCAGGTGGATATTCGAGGGTCGCCTCGATGCTGGGGCCGTTGAACGGATCCCCGGGAGCGCCCGGTCCGGCCGGCCCGGCCACAGCCGCGGGACGCTGCGGCCGGTACTGAGCTTGATAGCCGGCGATGGTGATGGTCCAGTCGCCTTGCCTCCGCGCCGTTCCGCTCTTCGCGGCGGACCAGGGGACCTCCACGAGGACGGGCTTATAGGTCCGGTACACCGTCAGGTCGCCCTGGACCCACACCAGCTTGCGCGCGCCGCGCCGGGGTGGGTTCACGTACAGCATCCCGGTCCATTCGTCCGGGTAGGAGTTCGGGCTGGTCGGGACGTCGATGTTGTCGGAGCTGCTGCGGCTCGTCCCGCCGGCGTCATCCCGCGCGACCAGGTTGGTGACCCCCGCCACGCTCTCCGCGTCCCGGTCGCCCAGTTCGGCCCCCAGGACGAGCGACATCGATCCGTCCGCCTCTCCGGCATCGCCTCCCTCGAAGTTGACGGAGCGGGTCTCGCCCGTCAGGGTGATGCTCCGGGGGAAGATGCGGATGCCGTTTCGCTCGAAGAGGCCCACGCGCCGCCCCGGGCGGGCGGGCGGCGCATCGTCGGCGCGGGACAGGGTGTACCCGCCGGGCCGCCGCGTGGGCATCAGGTTGTACCGCGCGCAGAGCTGGCGAAGCGCGTCCGCGAATGGGACCCCTTTCCATTCGAAACTCGCCCGCTCGGGAGTCGCGGGTTTCACCGCGGCCGGGGGAATCAGCGGCACCGCGACATCGAGCGAGTACCCCGCCGCCTCTCCCAGCTTCCGCACGGCCGTGTCCTCGGTGACCTGATCCAGCTTGAGCGTGACGCGGCGGGTTTGTGCCGGCGCCGGCAGCGCCGAGAGGACCATGACCGCCAGAACGGCGAGGGGCCAGGCCCCCGTCCGGTTTCGAGGGTTCGACTGCTGACACGGGTCCATCGCGCGCTCCCCTCCAGAACTATTTCCGGGTAACGGTTGTCGCTCCAGCTCGGACGATCGGAGTCCGGTCAAAGCGGGCTCCACTTCAGCTCGAAGTAGGCGGGGCTGGTTCGCTCCGCGGGCGTCGGCGCCAGAGTCAGGCGTGAGGCTCCTCGTGCCTGGGAGTAGAGAGTGACGAGCAGACCATGGTCCGGCCAGGTCCCGGAGGCCCAGTTGCGAAGCGCCACGGCGAACCCGGGGATCCGGACCTCTCCCTTCTCCACCACCGCGTCCAGGTTGGCCGTGAGGATGGGCGTGGGATCGAAATCCACCCTCGCCCGGGGCTCCGCCGACGGCTGGCTCTTCAGCAGGCGAAAGAAGGTCAGGGCTGCTCCATGGGTGGGACCCTGAACCTGGACGGTCCGCCAGTGAAGAATTCCGGCACGGATGGAGGCCGCGCTGGCGCCGGAGCGCCGCAGCATGCTCAGG
>CAYQDT010000421.1:0-4530 GCA_964416225.1 uncultured bacterium | reverse complement strand
GTCTGACGGATGTACGCGAGCAGTACACCGGAGATCCCCTGGGAAGCGGCAGCCTGAGCTACACGCGCGCGGCCGCATTCGATCCCTCCGCGGCGCCCAACGCGCGCGAGAGTTTTTCCACCGATCTGAACCTCCAGCCGTCCGCGGGGAGCCGGCTGCTCTTCGACAGCTCCCTCTCCCGCACCAGCATCTTCGCCGACAGTTACGAGGGCCTGGAGCGGCAGCGCCTGCAGTTTGACCAGACGTTCGGGAAGTCCACGGCGGCCCTCATGTGGGACCACCGCCGGAGCGACGTGGACGGGGTCGCCAACGCGCTGGATGCGCTCTCCCTTAGCCTGACGCACCCCTTCTCCCACAGTACCTTTGCGGAAGCATTCTTTGCCGACGAGCGCTCGCTGGCGCTGGGCCGGGACACCCGGGGGCTCTTCACCCTGCGGCAGCTCTTCGGCAACACCCTGGAAGCGCAGGGGAGCGCGCTGATCCGAAGCTCCACCCTTTCCGGAAACAGCGTGGAAGCCGCCGCACGCCTCTTCGCCCATCCGACCGCAGGCACCGACCTTGATCTTTCGTACTCCCAGGCCACCTCGGACCGGTACGGCGCCTACCAGAAGCTCTCCCTGGATGCGAATGCCGCGTTGGGCAGCAACGTCCAGTTACTCGGTCAAGCCTCCCAGCGGTACTCCGACCAGCTCGGAACGATCACGAATGTGGGACTGGGGCTCACCGCACGGCCGGTAGAGCACTCGCTGCTGGAGGCGGCGGTCTCGGAGAGCGAGGGTTCCAAAACCGGTACGGCCACTTCGCAGACGCTCCGCTTCAGCCTGGATCCATCCAGCATCTTCAAAATTCAGGTCGGCTACGACGGCCTGCAGAGCACCCGCGACGGCACGTCGCAAAACGCGCTCTGGCTCGTTCAGGCGGGAGGCCGCAGCTACATTAAGCTGGAGGGTTATACCGGCTACCACACCTCCCCGGAAGGCACCTTCTACAACGACTCTCTCTATCGCCTGGAGGTGCGCCCGGCGGATGCGGTGACGCTCTCGGGGGGCGTGCGCCAGGTGCTCGGCCCGACGGAGCGAAACTCCGTGGCGGATCTCGGCGCGACCCTCAGCCTGGTCCGAGGCGTGGACGTGAGCGCCGTCTATCGCCGTCCCACGGATCTCTGGGCCTCCGACGCTGCTCCCCAGGCCGGGGATCTGCGACTGAGCTTGGCCCCCGTCGGCGGCTTCCGGATCTTCGGGGAGTATTCCCTCCGACCCGAGGATGAGCGCGGCGCGCTCCTGGATGAGATTCACCGAAGTCTGGGCCTGGAGACTCGTTTTGGAAGCTTTTCGGTTCGGGGCCGGATCACCCGGGTGGACGGCGCCCTGGCGGCCACTGCCGGGCAACAGCTCGATCTGCTGGCAAGCCTCGGGCTCGGAGGGGGCACCCGGGTCTACGGTGGCTACCGGACGCAGGACAGCTTCCTCTCCGATCAGACCCGAAGCCAGCTCTTCCGGTTCGGCATCACCCAGGCCGCCGGGCCCTCGCTATTCCTCTCGCTGGAGGGACAGTTCGGCTGGCTGCAGACCGGCGGCGGCGATCGAACGGTCGATCCGGATCAGACCCTGGCTCAGGCGCGGCTTGGGTTGAAGTTCTAACCGAGCGCTCCAGCAAGCCACGCGTCCCCGCCCGCCGGAGCGTGGTCGCTCATCCCGATCTCCTCGCCGGGAGGCGCTTCCGGCAAAAGCGCTCCGCCAGGGGCGGTTCCACGGCGCGGTAGGCCGGTTCTTCATCCGCGGGGAGGCTTCCGCTGCCGGACCATTCGCGGCACCACCGACCGCGGCTCCCCGGTCGGGATGGAGGGAGCCGGACTCCCGCCGCTCCCTCCGCGGTGCGCCCGGCGCACCCGTTTTACATGCCGCCGTTCCGGGAATAGTTAGCAATCCTGACGTTCTCGATCTTATCCGGCGATCGTAAGGAGCGGACAATCGAGCTCTCCCCGGATTGGGGGCTGTACCCGGCATCAGGAAGTGGCGCGCTGCCAACAGATGCATCCGCGCGCCTGGTGCGCCGCGGCGACCTCTCCACCCGGGCACGCCTGCGGAGTGTCCTCAGCTGCCACGCGCTCGCTAACGGAAAGTTAACGACGCCGGGGAACAAAAGCGACCGACAATCCTTCCTATAGAGTTGAGACCCGGCCCAGCGTTCGGTTGGGCAGAGCCAATCCCACCATGAGTAGCATCCGTTCCCTGAAAGAAATGGAACTCGCGGCGGACGCGGCCTTCATGGTCGCACCCGTGGCCACGGAGCCAACGATTGCGGTCTCCCTCCGCGCCGATCCGCCGGATTACGAGTTGGAGACTCTATCCATCACGCTGCAAGACGTTGCCGAGCTGGCACGCAGCGGGGATCTATCAGCCGGCTACCTGGCGCTCACTACCGGCCTGGAGCTGGCAGAAGAAGCGGTTCGGGCGGGTGAGCCCTGGGGACGTGCTCTCGTCGCACGGTGGCTGAATGCGCTGGACCGGTACTGCGAGACTCACCAGCTCCCCGGTCTGATCGACGAAGAGGCAGCTCGCGAGACGGCCGCCTGACTCCCTCTAGGCGCGTTCCTCCCGGTGGGGGAGGGTGCCCTCACCGCAGCGTTCGTCCCGAGCAGAGAAGACCTGCGAGCAAGAGGTCGCCGTTCGTGTGAATGCGCAGCAGCTCCACGGCGAAGATGGAGTGGTCCAGGTCCACGCGGACGACCTTACCGCGCGCACGCACTTCGCCGCGGGGAAACGAGAACACCAGGGTTCCTTCGGTCGCCAGCCCTGGAAGAGCGTTCTTCGTCTCGATGAGCGCGCCGTAGCAGGTGAGGTCGCGCGTGACGCCTTCCACTTCCCCGACCAGCGAATGGGTGAATGTCACGGCCGCGCGTAAGTGCTTGCGCGACAGGCGTCGCCGATCGTCGCCCGCAGGTTCCGGTTGCTGCGTCATTCTCCCTCGATCTCCTGGTGCGGCTTTGCGGCGCATAGCTTCTCTCAACGGACTGGCGACCTCAACGGACTGGCAACCTCAACGGAGTGCCGACCCCCAACGGGTCGCGCTGTGCGGAATGCCCAATGCGCTAACGGTCGGCGTCGGCTCCGACCGCCTTTAGCTCCGCCTGCTTTCGCAGGTTGTTGATTGCATGGCGCAGTAGCGAGCGGGCGGTCGCAGGTTTGACCTCCAGCTTTTCGGCGATTTCGGCGTGGGAGAGCCCCTCATAGAAGGTCCACACGACCACCTGCCGCTGACGCAGCGGCAGGCGCTGAATGGCGGCCGGAAGCGCATCCAGCAGTGCCCGGGTTGCGACCTCCTCCTCCGGGCCAGGGGCGGGATCCGCCTCCAGGTGCGTCGGAAAGGTACCGACGGCTGCGTCCAGACTCACTTCCCGGTTCTGCCGCCGCCACTGGCCTCGCGTGTAGGTGTGCACCGAGGCCGTAAGCGTGCGCACGAGGTAGGCCTGTCGCGGAATACCGCGCCCGGGATCGAACGCATCGAGAAGCGTCGAGAAACGGCAGTAGATCTCTCCCTGAAGATCCTGGCGAAGCTCCGGATCGGAGCCGTAGCGGCTGGTTAACCGGCGAACGAGTGGTTGGAAGCTGGTGAACAGCGCCTGTCGCTCGGTGGGCTCCATAGCCGGGGAATGGTTACCCGTGGTGCGGGGAGCGCCGGTGCCTCCCGCGGCCGATTTCTGTTCCATCACGCTCACCTCTCCACCGCTTTCCCGCCCCCGGGCATGGCGCCCGGCGCCTTCCGCCGCGGCCTCGTCATGTGAGAGGTGGGCGCAGGTGGATCTGAATGCCTTCTTGATTCCGACCCGGCGACGCGGCACGCGGCGGGGTGTTGCGCTGCGGCAACCGCCGGCCACCGGAGAAGCATGCGGTGGCGAACCATCGCTTGTTTTTGCTCGCCTCAAGCGCCCCGATGCGCATCATCGCGCTCGCGCCGCCCGGTGCCGCGAAACCCTCCATCGCCCGAAGCGGATCCGCGGGATCTGGATCCGCGGGGGACGCCGCGGCGTCCCGAGGGGTACCGGCTTCGTGACTCCTGCTCCCGCCTCCCAACCACCCGGCCGGTTGGCGTCCAGCCGGTAGCCAGTATTTCGAGGCTCGGGTGAAGGTTCCAAGAAGGGGGCCCGGTACTCGGAGAGGGAGATGCACAACCGGTTGCGTCCGTGCAACTTAAGGGAGAACTAAATTCTGCGTTCGTCCGAGCATCCGGCGCCGGACGCCCCGTCCGTCAGACCTCCACAGCGTTGTGCGGAGCATCCTGGGCGGCATCGTAGCCGCAGCAAAGCAGGCTTTCCGCCCGACTTTGCCTTCCACCCGGAGCAGGTCAAGCGCTGCATCTCACCTGGAGTGGATCGCCCTGGGCAGAGGCGGCCGCCGCTCCGACACGCGGGCTTGCCCGATCCCGACTCCCTGGAATCGCACCGATCCCGCGCTGGAGTGTCGGGCGGAAAAAGTAATATCAGAATATTGAAAAGAAATAAAAATAATAAAGAAGCTGTGGTTTGAAGGT
>CAYQDT010000420.1:0-4533 GCA_964416225.1 uncultured bacterium | reverse complement strand
CATCCAGAGCGGAGAAAACGTGGTGCTGATGCCCTCCGTCAAGGGCACGGTGACCGTCCGCCTGATCGATCTCACGCTTGCCGAAGCACTGAAGAAGGTGGCGGCCGCCGTCGGCGCGGACGTCCATCGCCTGGACGAGACCTATTTCCTCGGAAGCACGACTGAGCTCCGCTCAATGGTGTCGAAATCCGGAGCTCGCCAGACGCTCGCGCTGAAGTACGTGAAGCCCACGGACGCGAAGGAGCTGGTGGAGAAGGCGTACCCCTACCTCACCGCCGATGTCGCCGGCACCTCCAGCGTGCTGATTCTTTCCGGATCGCCGGAAGATCTCTCCGGCGCGATGGAGATGGTGTCTCACGTGGACGTGGCACCGGAAGTCCAGCACAAGGAGCCGGCGAAGCCCGTTCTGGTGCGGGAAGCCTACACCGCGAAGTTCGCCATCCCGGCCGTCCTGGCCGAAACGCTGGGTAAGGCCATGCCCGACCTCCGCGTAACCGTTTCGCAGAAGAGCCTGATCCTGGAGGGCCCGGCGGAAGCGCAGGTCCAGGCGCAGAAAATTCTGGGCGCCCTGGACGTGCAGGGCAGCCGGCAGCGCGTGGTCCGGGCGTACTATCTGAAGTACCTCCATCCCATCCAGGCGGCCGCGACCCTCAAGCCTTTCTTCCCGAATCTGACGGTGCAGGCGGGCTTTGAATCGTACATCCCGGACCCCGCGAGCTTCCAGCCGCTTTCCGTGGATGCACAGAAGGCGTTTGCGCAGACCGGCTCCGGCGGGCAGGGCGGCTCCGGCGGAGCGTCCGGAGGCGGCGCCGGCGGGGCGGGCGGCGCGGCGGGCGGTGCGGCGGGCGGCGGAAGCGGCCCGGGATTCCGTTCGCGGACGATCATTCTCGCGGGTGCGGCGGAAGAGGTCGACCAGGCAACCCAGGTCATCGCGGCCCAGGATGTGGCGCCGCAGCAGGTGCTCATCGAAGCGAAGATGGTCGACGTCTCCCCGACGGATCTGAAGCAGCTCGGCTTCCTGTACGACTGGAGCGCCCTGAACTTCACCGAGACGACGAAGACGGCCGGGGGCACCAAGCCGGGAAGCAGCTTCCTCGGCGGGTTTGCCCGCACTCCGTTCGGCTTCAGCGCCACTCTCGAGGCGAAGCAGCAGCAGATCGACGCGAAGATCCTGGCCCGGCCGAACATCTCCGTGGTGGACGGTGAGGACGCCAGCATGTTCATCGGCGACATCATCCGCTATGAGCGGGTCTCCAGCGTCACCGAGTCGGGACAGCAGCTCCTGACGATTGAGAGCATCCCCGTCGGCGTCGCGCTCCTTTGCCGGCCGCGCGTCAACTCCGACGGCAAGATCACGCTCCGGATCCATCCGGTGGTGAGCACCGTCTCCGGCTTCACGGGACAGCGCGGCGACCTGCCGATCACCTCCAGCCGCGAGGCGGACAGCACCGTGATGATGACGGACGGTGAAACGATCGCGATCAGCGGCTTGCTCCGAGATGAAGAGATCAAGACGATGACGAAGGTTCCGCTTCTCGGCGACCTGCCGTTCCTCGGACAGCTCTTCCGGCACCGAAACAACTCCCACAAGAAGTCCGAAGTGACGGTGTTCATCACGGCCCGGCTCCAGAAGGCCTGATTTCCGGTACCGATCGCGCAGGAGCGAACGGGGGGCCCGCGAGGGCTCCCCGTTTTCGCCGTTAAGGGGTGCTTCCGGAACGGGCCGGCGCCCTCCGCCGCCGCGCGCGCCGGCCTGCTCTGCCGGGGATGAGCCAATTGTGGTATCGTCAGGATGCGCCGCGCCACCCTCCGCGCGCCGCGGCTCCCGCCCAAACCGTCCGCCCCCCATGCAGAAGCCTCGCTCCGACGGCCTTTCCCTCCCGGGCCCGCTCCTCTCCGCGCTCCGCCCCTGGCTCATCCTGGCTCTGGTGCTGGGGGGCTTTTCCCTGCACCCGGGATTCCGCCGGACGTTCTGGACGGCGGACTACCTGCCGAACATCCTCCAGCAGGCCGCCACGAATATCATCCTGGCGGTCGGCATGACCTGCGTCATCCTGACCGGCGGGATCGACCTGTCGGTCGGGTCCGTGCTGGCCCTGAGCGGCGTGACGCTCGGCCTGGCGGTGACCGCCGGCCCGCCCCCCTTTCTCGCCTGCCTGAGCGCGTTGCCGGCGGCCGGACTCGTGGTAGGGATCTGGATGGACCGGCGCCCGCCGCCCCCCGGCCGTGACCTGTTCGCCGCCGCCGCCGCGCTCCTGGTGCTCACCGCCCTGGGGGAAGTCCTGATCCGGCGCGGGACGGCCGGCGGAGTCCGCCTGGAAGGCGCGGTGCTGGCGGCTCTGGCGGTCGGTGCCGGCTGCGGCCTGTTGAACGGCCTGTTCGTCTCCCTCGGAAGGGTGCCGTCCTTCGTGGTGACCCTGGGAATGCTGACGGCCGCGCGCGGTCTCGCGGTCTATGCCACCGGTGGGAACAGCGTCTCCGGCCTTCCCGCCCGCCTGACCGCCTTCGCCAGCTGGGAGAAGGGCGCGGCGCTGGTGGTCATTGCGGGAGTGGTGGTGGCGGTGGGCGCGGTTTTCCAGACGCGCACGCAGGTGGGGCGCTACCTGGGAGCCATCGGAGCCAACGAGGAGGCCTCTCGCCTCTCCGGTCTGAATGTGCACCTGTACAAGACACTCGCCTATGTCTTCTCCGGCATCACCGCGGCCGTTGCCGCGTTCGTGCTGACGGCCAAGTTCGGGCTGGCGGACACGGGGGCGGGCATGGGGGCGGAGCTGAACGCGATCGCGGCGGTCGTCATCGGCGGCACGAGCCTGAGTGGGGGGCGCGGCAGCGTCGTCGGCAGCCTGGTCGGCGCCCTCACCATCGCGGTACTGAACGCGGGGCTGGTGCTGGTGAACGTGCAGGACACCCTTCAGGGGGTGGTGATCGGCGTCGTGATCGTGCTGGCGGTTATGGTCGACCAACTCCAGAAGCCGGGGCGCGGAGCCTCCCGGTGACCCACGGCGGCTGCCGCTCGCGGCAGATCGAAGTCACGAGCAAACCGGGCCGGACGACGCGGCCGCTCAATGAGGAAAGAAAGCGATGAAGAACTGGACCCTTCTGGCCGCTGGCTTGCTCGTAGCCGCCCTCACGGCGGGATGCGGAAAGGAAGAGAGCGCCCGCACGGCTCCGCCGGCGAACGCGCCCGCGCCGACGGGCGCCCCCGCGGATGCCTCCGGGCCCGCGGCCGGCTCGGGAACGCCGCTCACGGCAGAGCAGATGGACGCCGTCACCCGCGCTGAGAAGCCGTACAAGCTGGTCCTGATCGTCAAGACGCGAAACAACCCGTTCTTCAGCCCGATGATTGACGCTGCGCAGCGTGAGGCAAAGTCCCTGGGGGCCGCAATCGAGATCCAGGCGCCGCAGCAGGAGACGGACAAAGAGCGGCAGTTTTCCATCGTCCAGGACGTGACGGCGCGGGGGGCGCAGGCGATCCTGGTCGCGCCCGCGGACTCCAAGGGGATTGTGCCGGCACTGAAGCAGGCCGCCGAGAAGGGCGTCGCCGTCATCAATCTGGACAACCGCGTGGACTCCGCTACCGCGCAGAGCGCCGGTCTCCAGCTCACCGGGTACATCGGGGCGGACAACGCGGAAGGCGGACGGATGGCCGGCAGCGCGATGCTTCAGGCCCTCAACGGGACGGGCAAAGTTGCTGTTCTGGAGGGGATCCGGGGCGTGGACAATGCCGAGGCGCGCAAGCGGGGCTTTCTGGAGGCGATCCAGGGGAAGCTGGAGGTGGCGACCTCGGATACGGCCGAGTGGGATACCCAGAAGGCGTATGCCAAGTTTCAGTCCATGCTCGCCGCCCACCCGGACCTCCGCGGCGTCTTCTGCGCGAATGACAAGATGGCACTCGGCGCAATGAAAGCGATTTCGGAGGCCGGGAAGAAGGGAAAGATCACCGTCATCGGCTATGACAACATCCCGGACGTGAAGCCGTATCTGAGCGACGGAGAGCTGTACGCCACCATCGAGCAGCATCCGGATCTGATGGGCAAGTATGGGGTGCTATTGGCCGTCGGTGCCCTCAACGGAGTCCTGCCGAAGGGCCGGGAGCACCTGGTGAAGCTGGAGCTGATCCGCGGAAAATGACATCGGCAAAAAACCCACGCCTAACGCGCGGCTAATCCGGGTAAGCCGGATCAGGGCGGGAGTGAGCCCAAACGTGCCGAGGCGAAATAGGGAAGATGCAGGCAGCTTCACGACCGCTTCGCGCTTCCTGCTCCGGCCCGTCCTGTCCCGGCCTTTCCGCGTTCCTCGCCCCTCTTTTTTCCCCGTCTCTGACGGCACCGGTCATCCAGGTTTCCGCGCGCCCGTACGTCGCAGCGGCTTCCGCGCCGCCGCGATGGGACAGCGTTACCCTGATCGTCCTGGCGGCCCTGGGTCTCACGTTCGCGGCGCTGGTTACCTGGGGCGCGCTCCAGCGGGGGATCCGCCTGCGCCGCGAGGCCCGCGACGACTATGAGCGCACGCTATTCCTGGCCGCCGCGGGCG
>CAYQDT010000419.1:0-4537 GCA_964416225.1 uncultured bacterium | reverse complement strand
CGTCCGGGAGAAGCGCCGGATGCCTTCGGCCCCGGGCTTGCACGGGGCCGGCTCCCGTCAGGGGTCTCGGCGGAGAGAAATGAGCCATACCACCTCCCCCGTTTCGTCGCGCGGGAGTTCCTGGAGATCCACGGACCATCCGCTGCGCTCCATTGCCACAAGGAAAGCGAGCGACATCGGGCGGCACGGGTCCGTCAGCAGCACCGTCCCGCCCGGCTCCAGGGACCGCTCCAGCACGCCGCGCAGCGCGCCGTGCGCCGACCGCTCGTAGAGAATGTCGCTGCCGACGATCAGCGGCCAGCGGGAGATGAACGGCCAGGCGCGCCAGTCGGCGGCGGCGCAGCGGAGCCCGCGGACCCCGTTGCGTCGGGCGTTGCCTCGCGCCGCAAGCACCGCCTCCGGAAAGCGGTCGGTCTGTGTGACCCGCGCTCCGAGTGCCGCCGCGGCGATTCCCGAGAGTCCCACGCCGCACCCGAGCTCGAGCACGCGCCGCCCGGCACCGAGAGCACCATCCGCCAGGTGCCGCGCCAGCGCGGGGGCGCTGGGCCAGAGCATCGCCCAGAAGGGAATGCGGTCCGGGTCCGCCTCCGCGAGCAGAGGCTCCAGCGAGGAGGCTGCCCGGACCTCGAGGGTGCGCGCGCCCAGGAGGAACCGGTACACCGCCAGGGCCGGGGCACCAGGCGGATCCGGCGCGGACGGAGGCCCGCCCGGAAGCGGAGCTGGGTGAGGGTGCGCGAACCTGCCGGTTACCGCAGCCATTCCTCACCCATCCCTTCTCCGCCGCGGGACCCGGAGGACGTCCCGTGGATCAGGCGAGGGTGGCCAGCACGGCGTCCGGAATATCGAAGTTGGCGTAGACGTTCTGCACGTCATCATGCTCTTCGAGCTGATCCATCATGCGGAGCATCTGCTCCGCGGGCTTGCCCGTCACTTCCACGGTGGTGCTGGGGATCATCGTCTGGTCCGCGCTTGCGATGGAGAAACCGGCGGCTTCCAGGGCGTTGCGTACCGCGGCGAAATCTTCCGGCGCCGTGTAGACCTCGAAGGTCTCCTCTTCCGTCTTCACGTCATCCGCGCCCGCCTCAATTGCGGCCTCCATCACCTTGTCCTCGGTGGTTCCCGCGCGCTTGATCGAGATCAGGCCGCGGGGACTAAAGAGCCAGCCAACGCACCCGGACTCCCCCAGGTTGCCCCCGCACTTGGAAAAGATATTGCGAAGCTCCGCCACGGTCCGATTGCGGTTGTCCGTCGCGCATTCCACCAGCACGGCCACTCCGGACGGGCCGTACCCCTCGTAGGTGATCTCGTCGTAAGTGACTCCCTCCACCTCGCCCGTGCCGCGCTGGATGGCGGACTTGATCTTGTCCGCCGGCATGCTGTTCTCCCGCGCCTTTTGAACGGCCATGCGCAGCCGGAGGTTGGCGTCCGGGTTGCCGCCGCCTGCCCGGGCCGCCATGATGATCTCGCGGGAGATCTTGGTGAAGATCTTGCCCCGCACCGCGTCCATCTTGCCCTTCTTCAGGCGGATGTTATGCCACTTCGAATGCCCGGACATGGATTCAGCTCCCCAGAATGTACGCCGCTCTCCAGAATGTGCGTCGATCGCCGCCGGTCCCGGGCCGGCGGGAACCAGGCGGAGAAGCGCGCGGCAGTGGTCGCTGCCGGCACCGGCAGCCTCGACGGACCCTTAGTCAATTCCGTCACGCGCGAGTCGCCGTCGCGTCCGGCGGGGGGCGACGTAACCCGGAAGCGTGCGGTCCGCAGTGCGTGATAATCGTCCGATTATACCCTTGGGACCGTTTGCCGGTCAATCTGGAGAGCGTTGACCGCGTGCCTGCAGCCCGACTATAATCCCGCCTGCCGGATGGTTCTCCGGCCGCGGCTCCATGGCCATGACCACCCCTTCCGCGCCGCACCATTCCAACACCGGCTCCTCCGCGGCGCAGGACGCGCTCCTGGAGTGGCGCGTCCATCTGGCGGCGCGCGAGCCGCGGCGCGCCGCGCTACTCATCGCCGTGGTGGCCTCGGCGAGTATGGGCTCCGCCTTCCTCTTCCGGCACCCGCTGCCGGGCGCCGCGGCGCTGCTGCTGCTCCTGGGCGCGACGGGCGAATACCTCTTCCCGATCACCTACCGGCTCACGACCGTCGGCGCCGAGATGCGCAACCTCTTCGCCTGGCGCCGTATCGCCTGGGCGGACGTGCGGCGCATCTACCGGAGCGGCGACGAGGTCAAGCTGTCGCCGCTCCGCCACGGCGGTCGGCGGGAGGCGTTCCGGGGCGTGCACCTCCGGTGCGAAGGACGCCAGGAGCGGGTGCTGGAGGTTGTCCGGCGCTGCTGCCCGGACGCGGTGGGGAGGGAGGCGTAGCGCAGTGGAGCCGGACACTCCCCTCATTCCGGAAGAACGTGACCGGTGGCTGGATCGCGCCGCCCGCGAGGTGGTGCGGAGGCGGCTGGAGGTGCCGGCCACGCTGGTACTTGAGATGCACCGGCCACTCAGCTTTTTCTCCAGCCAGGCGATGATCGTTTTGACGCCACTGCTGGCGCCGGCATTCGGACTCCGGAACCTGGAGCGTCTCACCCGGGTCCTGGCCGAGTCGGAAAACCTGGACCGTCTGCTCGACCGGATCGAGGAGCTGGCGCACGAGCGGGAGCTGCCCCGAGAGAGGGGCGGCGGGAAGGACGTACCTCCATCCGACGGTAACTAATGGCGGGAGCGATCCCGGTGGGCAGGCTGCCCGCGGGCCACCCTTTCCCTGGCGGAAAGTTTCCCACAGTGCGAGAAAGCGCCACCTGATGCCTCGATCTCCCCGTTCCGGGGCGCCGGCCGCCGAGCCCGCGCCGGCGCGCTCCGCGATGCCGGCTGTAGTCCTCGCGGCCGCGGCCGTGATCCTGGCCCTGGGCGGCCTCTGCCTGCGGGGCCTGGGCACGCGGGAAGCCACGGAGTTCTGGCGGACCTATATCTTTGGTCGAGCGCTGGTGTTCCTGCTGTCCGGAGTGATCCTGGCGCACATCCTGGACGCCCGCCGCGGCGGCGCTCCCTTCATCCGGCGCATCCCCGGGCTGACGGCGATCGACGAGACCGTGGGGCGCGCGACCGAGATGGGCCGCCCGATCACCTTCTCGCTGGGCCTCGGCGTGTTGGAGATCATCACGCTCCAGGCGCTCGCGATCGCGCTGCACGTGATCCGGCTGGCCATCCGGTTCGGCACGCGGGTGATCCTCACGATGGCCAATCCCACCGTCTATGCGATCGCCGACGAGGCAGTGAACGAGGCGTATACCGCCGCGGGCCGGCCGGAGAGCGTCAACCGGGATGATGTCCGCTTTCTCTCCGATCGGCAGTTTGCCTACGCCTCCGCAATGGTGGGCACCATCTACCGGGAGAAGGCGGCGTCGAATTACATGTTCGGCAAATTCTACGCCGAGGCCCTTATCCTCGCGGAAGCGGGGAACCAGATCGGTGCGATCCAGGTTGCGGGCACCCCGACGACCACCCAGATCCCGTTCTTTATCGCGTCCTGCGACTATACGATCATCGGCGACGAGTACTATGCCGCCACCGCGTATCTCACGCGGGAGCCGGTGCTCTCGGGAAGCCTGGTGGGTCAGGACCGCGCCAAGATGATCCTCCTGGGGCTGATCGTGGCGGGAATTGCGGTAACCACGTTTCTGGCATTCTCCGCCGCCATTCTCCATCACCCGGAAGCCAGGGACGCCGTGCGGACGCTGGCCGGGCTCTTCACCTCCGGAAAATAATGCGGATGTGGACGCTCCACGGACAACCCTTCGTATTCGCGCTGCTGGGCGCCGTGCTCGCTGCGGTCGCGCTGCTGGCGGCGATCCACTTCGTCCCCCAGGCGGGGAAGCGGTCCCTGATCGTCGCCCTCACGTTCCTGGCCGGTTTTTTCTACTTCCTGGAGTTCTTCATCCCGCCGGACCCCGCGCGCAACGAGGTGACCTACCTCCTCGGCTGGAACCTCACGCAGACCGCCACTCTGGTGGGGAATGCCACCCAGGTAGTTGCCGGCTTCACCTTCCTGCTGGGCGTCTACAATCTGGTGCGCATCCATGGGAACAACATCCGCCGCCTGCGCGCGGGCTGGTGCAACAGCGCGGCGTTCTTCGTGGCCTTTGCGCTGATGGTCTTTGCCGGGTTTGCGCGGGACTGGCACGAGTGGTTCGGCTCTAAGACAACGCCGGCCCACGTCCCGGCCTGGATCCTGGACACGAACCCGGCGCACGCCGCGCGGCCGCACGACCTGTATACCTTTCTCTTCGAGGGATTGCTCCGGAACCTGGAAGCCACGATGTTTTCCATCCTGGCGTTCTACATCGTCTCGGCCGCTTACCGGGCGTTCCGGATCCGCAGCGGAGAGGCCGCCGTGCTGATGGTGGTGGCGCTGGTGCTGATGATGGGCCAGGTTCCGATCGGAATGGCGGTTACCGCCTGGATCCCAAACCACTCGTCCTTTCTGGGAGTGGATTGGTCGCTGCTGCGGATCGAGAACTTCAGCCAGTACGTCCTGACGGCGATCA
>CAYQDT010000418.1:0-4537 GCA_964416225.1 uncultured bacterium | reverse complement strand
CACCGGCGTGCACCCGGACTATCACCGGCCGACCGACACCTGGGAGAAGATCAACGCGCCGGGGGAGGTGGAGGTTCTGCGCCTGGTCGCGGCAACCGTAGAGCGGGCAAGTCGCATTCCGACCGCCATTCCGTTCAGCCACGCCAAGGAGGCGGAGAGCGCTCCCGGACCGGGGTTCCGCGTCTACCTCGGCACCATTCCGGATTATGCGGCGGAGGTGGAGGGAGTGGCGCTCCAGGGTGTTCGGGAGGACGGTCCCGCCGAAAAAGGGGGAGTGCGGGCGGGAGACATCATCGTGGAGTTTGCCGGCCGAAAGATCCGCAGCGTCCAGGAGTACACCACCGTGCTCTCGGACGTGAAGGCGGACGTGCCGACAACGATGGTGGTGCTGCGAAAAGGGCAGCGCCTCACGCTGACGGTGACCCCGGCCGCCCGC
Organism: uncultured bacterium; assembly: GCA_964416225.1. GTDB lineage: Bacteria > Armatimonadota > SYMT01 > SYMT01 > SYMT01 > CAYQDT01. Next base: position 4,101 of record CAYQDT010000418.1, on the reverse strand, counting down.
CATTGAGGGATCACGAAGACGCCGCCGCTCTCGACGCGGCGCCTCGTGAAATGGGGATCGCAGCGCTCACGCTGGACGATGGAGACACCGGGCAGGATCCGGCTCACCTGCAGTTAGTGCCATGACTAGAAAGACCGAACAAATCCTCCAGATCGCGGGTCTCCTCGCCGCCGTGGCGGGGTTAGAGCTGTTCTTCTTCCACGACCTCCGATTTGGAAGCAAGCCGGCCCAGGCGCAGGGCGGGTCGTCCGTCCGGCGAAAAGTGCAGGTGGCGCCCGCGAACGCAGCCGGCGCCGCCTACCCGGGTGAGACGCACCTGTACAATATCCGGCAGCTTACCTTCGGCGGCGTGAACGCGGAGGCGTACTGGTCGTTCGACGGTCAGCGGATTTGCTTCCAGTCACAGCGAGGCAACCTAAAGGCGGACCAGATCTTCGTGATGAACGCGGACGGCAGCAATCCGCATATGGTGAGCACCGGGAAGGGCCGCTGCACCTGCAGCTACTTCTTCAAAGACGGCCGCCGAATGCTCTACGCCAGCACCCATCTTGGCGGCGATGAGCCGCCGCCCGCGCCGGACCGCAGCCGGGGCTACGTCTGGGCCGTGTATCCGACGTACGATATTTTCACCTGCAACATCGACGGGTCGGACCTCCAGCGTCTCACCACCCGCCGCGGCTATGACGCCGAAGGGACCGTCTCGCCCGATGGAAAGCGGATCGTTTTCACTTCGATGCGGGACGGGGACCTGGACCTCTACAGCATGGACACGGACGGCCGCCACATGAAGCGGCTTACCGACGAGCTGGGCTATGACGGCGGCGCCTTCTACTCTCCCGACGGCAGCCAGATCTGCTACCGCGCCTATCACCCCACGAAGCCGGAAGAGATCCGAGAGTACAAGGACCTCCTGGCCCAGAACCTCGTGAAGCCAAGCGTGATGGAGCTGTATGTGATGAACGCGGACGGCAGCAATAAGCGCCAGGTGACCCACAACGGCGCAGCCAATTTCTGCCCGTTCTATACGCCCGACGGAAAGAAGCTGATCTTCTCCAGCAATCTGGGCGACCCAAAAGGGCGCGAGTTCGACCTGTACACGATCAACCTGGACGGGAGCGGCCTGGAGCGGATCACCACGGCGCCCGAATTTGACGGCTTCCCGATGTTCAGCCCGGACGGAAAGAAGCTGCTGTGGGCCAGCAACCGTCTCGGAAAGGCGCCGCACGAAACGAACATCTTCGTGGCCGACTGGGCGCCCTGAGTGGCGCGAGCCCGGTCTCCCGAGCGGAGAGCCGGGCTGTCGGACGGCCGGCAGCTCGCTCCGGTCTGCATCACCCCTGCCCGTATGGGGTGGGGTCGCTTGCTGTAGTCGCCTTGTGGGGGCCGCCGGAAGCCGGCGCCCGTGGGAGCGCACTCGGGGGAGACGGCGCAACTCCGAGCGGATCGGGGAAGCGCCACTCACCTCAGCTCGGAAGCTCCGGCGGCTCGATCCCGAGGCGGCGGACATACTCCGAGAGCGCGAGGCGGGTCGTTGAGAAGGCGAGCTGCGGCCATGGGAGCTCCCGCGGATCGAAGAGGCCCACTTCCAGGCTCTCGTCCAGGGGAGCCGGCTCGCCGGCACTCACCACACCGTGGTACACCACCAGCACCACCGCGCTCCCGGGAGGATGGCTGAAGATCCCCAGCATTCCGTCCACGCGCACCTGGACCCCGGCTTCCTCCCGCGCTTCGCGAATCGCCGCCGCCTCGGGATGCTCGCCCCGGTCCACAAATCCGCCCGGAAATACCCACGCGCCGTACGCCGGTTCGATACTCCGGCGGAGCAGCAGCACCCGTTCACCCACGGTGACCACGGCTCCCGCGGCGAGCTTGGGGTCGAGGTAAAAGATGAAGTCGCAGCCGTCGCAACAGAGGCGGTCCGGTTCCCCCGCCTTCACGCAGCGTGAGGTGAGCGGGTGGGCACAGCGAGGGCAGTAGCGGTATCCGGGATCATGGGAGTGGGACATGGCAGATGATTCTATCCGTCATCCGGCCGTCCTTTGCCGCACGGCCCGCGCCGGCTGCATCGGGAGCTTCAGGATCGCCCGGCGATTCATTGCCGGGCAGTGGCTGCCGGTTCGCCCGACGGTTCGCCCGCCAGCTCCCGCGTGAGGGCGCGAAATTCCGGAGTGGGGCGCAGAATGGCGAGGTCCGGATCCTGCTCGGCGGGCGTGCCGAACAGTCCCCGCCGGAGCGAGCGGATCTCGTCCGGAGCCGACGTGGCCGCCCACGCCTGGCGGAGCGACTCGACGGCGGTCCCGATCCACTTCCAGCGCTCGGCCGGGTCCACGGTCTCACCCGCCTCCTGGGCCTGGGCGCAGGCGATGTTGTAGAGGCTGGCGGCCACGTACTCCCGGCCGGCATCCACCACGGCGCGATAATGATCGATGGCCGCGCGGTAGTCGCGGGCGTCGAAGCAGGCCCAGCCCAGTCGATAGTGCCACTCCACCGGCTCCCGCCGCGCCATTCCCGCGCGGCCGGCATCCTCATAGAGGCGGATGGCCGCTTCCGGCTGCCCGAGCTTCCAGACCGTCTGGCCCAGGTCCAGCAGCGCGCGCCCGCGGCTTTCCTCCGGAGCCAGCGAGACGGCCTCCGTGTAATACCGGCGGGCCCGCTCATAGTCCTGGTTGCGGTAGCTGATGGCGCCCATCCGCATCAGCACGGGAAAGGAGTGCGGGTCCGTGCGGTAGGCCTCCCGATAGATCAGCAGGGCGTCATCCTTACTGCCACTCTCCAGCAGGCGGTCCGCCTGCCGAAGCCGCTGCTGAACCAGGATCGGGGTCGGATCCCGCGTGGCCTTCAGCGCGAAAACGTAGGCGGCCGTAAGCAGTACCAGGAGCAGGAAAGCCGCGTAACGCCCGGAATAGAGCCGCCGCCCGCGGACAGGCACCCCGCACCGGACGGCCCAGGCGACGAGTCCGAACAGGGAGACGTACGCCACCGAGGCGAACAGGTAGGGGGAGTGGAGCAGACCGATCCATTTATCCGCGAGCGCCAGGAGGGTGGATCCGGAGCCGAGCCCAGCCAGCAGCGCCGGAAAGAACCGGCGAGGCGAGAGGTGGTCCGGCTGCGTCACGGAAGACTGCGCGGTGATAGGGATGGTCTCCAACGGGAACGGAAGACGCCGGCCCGGCGATCCCTACTGGCGGATTCCGGAAAAGGCGTTGGGAACCGGCACGCCGGACAGCCGCTCAGGCATCGACGGACGCGCGCGTGATCTCCTGCGCGAAGATGGAGCGCTTCGGTTTCGGCTTCGGCCGCTTATCGTCGTCACCCGGCTTCGGTGGCGGCGGCTCATGGGTGCGATCGACGCTAAACGCGGAGATCGGACGCACGGCACGCGGAACCGGTGCGGAACCCAGCGTGATGAGCAGTGCTCCGAGCAGAGCACTCCCTCGACAGATCCAGGCAGACATTCCGTTCATCCCTCTACCTCACGCGGCGCGCGCCGCCTGCCCAACCCATCGACGTTCCGAACAGCCGTCCACGGTACCGGGCACCGCCCGTGCACGCGGCGAGCTCACGGTGCAGGGTGCGGCGATGAGTGATGCTCGCCACTCACGTAGACCCGGCCGAAGCCCAACGGTTCCCCCTCCGTTCCCACACCCTAGCTTAGCATCCTCCGGAACGATCCGCCGCACGTTTTCGCGCGCGCGGCTGCGTCCGCCAACGGGCAAAATCGCGGTGGGAAGGCAGGAAGTCGCCCCGGGGGCGTGGCATCTACCGAGAGAGAAACTACAATGCCGGATAACGTTGCACGCTTCACCATCTCCATCGCTCCCGAGCTGCTCGCCACCTTCGACGAGATCTGCGCCGGAAAGGGCTACGTCTCTCGCTCGGAAGCCGTGCGGGATGCCATCCGGGATTACCTGGTCTCCCATGAGTGGGCTGCGCAGGGAGAGCACGGCGAAGTGGTGGGCACCATCACCCTCCTCTACGACCACGAGATGCGCCGCCTTTCGGACGAGCTCGTGGAGCGCCAGCATCAGCACCACGCCCACGTGCTCTCCAGCCTGCACATCCACCTGGACCCGAAGAACTGCCTCGAAGTGGTGGTGGTCC
>CAYQDT010000417.1:0-4546 GCA_964416225.1 uncultured bacterium | reverse complement strand
CAACGCCCGGCTCGGCGACATCGGGCGGCTGCTGCGGGAGGCGATCCTGACCGAAGAACACCCGGCTCATAGCGGTAAAGTAGCCGATCAGGATCCAGGCGGTCCACTGCGCGCCGCAAGGCCGCCGGCCCGGCCGGACAAGGTCCGAGAGTCGCGCCAGGAATAAAGAGCCGATCAACAGGTACGCAAGCTGGGCGACCGCCTCGAGCGCGTACTTCAATCCCGCGGGTCCGGAAGGATCGCCCTGAAAATGCTCCGTCACCGCGCTCGTCTCCAGCGCGTAGAGGTGGAGCGCCAGCAGGGCCGCCTGCTCCGGATGCCGCTCGAGGAACGCCTCGGCGCGCCGCCGGAGTTGCCGATCGACGGAGAGCTCGTCGGCCGCCCCGCGCGGAGACAGCGGCGCCTTTCCCCTGAGGTCGAACCCACCCGAGGCTCCCGGCTGTCCCTCGAAGCGGAAGCCCAGCCCGAGCGCGAGGCTCGTCGCCGTCTCGTGATACCACCACGCGTCCGGCACCGGACGATACGGCAGCGCGAAGCAGACGGCGAGGCGCAGCAGCGCGCCAACCCCCAGCACCATCGTCCAGTAGCGGCGGCAGGGAAGCGCGGCGATCCACCCGATGAAGGCGACGACGCTTCGCCGCACGGGCCCGTGCGCCGCCGCCAGCGCCGTACAGGCAAGCGCCGTGGCGGCAAACGTCGCTCGGGCAGCCTGGTACGTCGCCTCTGGCGTGCGGGACTGCGACAGGTATCCCGCAAGCGGCGCCAACGCGATCTGCGGAACGAGCGCCCCGGCCGCGAGCCCGACGGAGAGGCACAGCAAAAGCAGCGAGACGGGGGTAACGCGAGGCACCCGGACGCTCTGGAAAGCACTCGGTGCTCCGTGGGCGGTGGCGCATGGACGGTTCGAGGGGTGAGCGGTTCCGGACCTCCTACCGGAAACAGGTCCAGGGGGCGGCGGACGGCACAGGGCGCTTGAATCAGGCCGGTGCCCCCTCCCCCGCCGGAGTGCGCGGTGATCGTGCGCGGTTGGGTGGGACACGCCCGCCGCCTCCGGTGTTTAGCGGCGGCATCGCCTCAGAATCTATGACGGCGAGCTTGAGACGCCACTAAATTGTCACAGACACGAGCCGTTCTTCGTGTCAGAATTCGGCGGCTTTCGAGGAATGAGCCGTCGCCTTACTTTTCACGGAGCCAAGTTTGGAGCGAAGGGTCGTCGTCACCGGGCTGGGAGCAAGCGCCCCGGTCCGCTTTGAAGAGCTGCTTGAGGGCCGCGCCGGCATCTCCGCACCCCGGGATTGGGAAGTCCCCGGGGCTTCGGTGCGGGTGGGGCTGGTTCCGTATGGGTCCGAAGCCGTCCGGGCACTGCCGGGTGGGTGGCGCCCCGACCGCCTCGACCCCGTTTCGCAGCTCGCGCTCCTGGCGGCGGAAGCGGCGCGCGTTGATTCCGGCATCACGGATTTCTCGATCTGGGCGGAAGCCGCGGTGGTGGTGGCCTCCGCGATGGGCGGCGAGCGCACCCACTACACCTCCAGCGCTCATCTGGCCGAGCACAAGCTCACCGGCTCTCGCTTCCGCCTCTCCCCGTTTACGGCGCCGAAACTGATGCCCAATGCGCCCTCCGCGAACGTGGCGATGCATCTGAGCGCCATGGGGCCGAACGTAAGCCCGGCGGCCGCATGCGCGAGCGGCGCCTACGCCATCGCCCAGGCGGCGGACATGATCCGCCTCGGGCGCGCTTCCGTTGCCGTGGCGGGCGCCGCCGAAGCGCCGTGCGAGGAGATCGCGGCGCGTGCGTTCCTGGCGGGAGAAGCCCTCTCCCCCACCGGGCAGTCGCTTCCGTTCCACCGTCATCGAGATGGCTTCGTCCTCGCGGAGGGGGCCGCGGTCCTGATCCTCGAGGAGCTGGGTCATGCCCGGCGGCGGGGCGCCCGGATCTATGCCGAGCTTGCGGGGGCCGGCCTTAGCTGCGATGCCTACCACGTGGTGGCGCCGCGAGCGGACGGCAAGTTCGCCGCCCTGGCCATCACCAAGGCGTTGGAAGAGGGGGGCATTCCGGCTTCCCAGGTGGGCTACGTCAACGCGCACGCTACGGGCACCCCGGTCGGAGACCTCGCGGAGTGCCGCGCTCTCCGCGAGGCGTTCGGTGCGCAGGTGCCGCTGGTGGGCTCGACCAAGGGGGCCACCGGCCACCTTCTGGGCGCCGCCGGCGCGCTGGAGGCGCACTTCACCATCCTCGCGCTCGAGCGAGGGGTCGTTCCCCCAACCGTCGGCCTGGACGAGGAGACCCTCGACCCGGCTTGCCGGGAGGGTGGCCTGGAGTTCGTGCTGGATGCGGCGCGCGAGGTTCCCCTGCGGGCTGCGATGAGCAATAGCTTTGCGTTCGGCGGGCACAACGCGGCCCTGCTGTTTACCCGATTCGGCGGATAGCGGATCGTTCGGTTGGAGAGAGATGGCTTTTTCCGTAACCTATTTCAAGCGGCTGGTGCAGGGCACTCCGGATGGGCTATCTTCCCGGCTAAGCGTGGTGCCGTCCGGCAGCGGTGATCCGTCGGCACCGCTTCCGCCGGCTCGCCCCACCCGCCACGGGCTGGCGATCGCCTACACGCTGGCGGTCGCGCTGGACGGGCTGCTGCGAAACCGGACCCGCTCTTTCCTGGCGATGCTCGGCATCATCATTGGGGTGGCCTCCGTCATCACGATGATGGGCCTGGGCGAGGGCTCCCGGATTCAGATGGAGGAACAGATCCGGCGGCTCGGGACCAACATGATCACGGTTCGTGCCGGTCAAGCCCGCAGCGGCGCGGTGAAGCTGGGCGCGGAGAGCAGTCAGCGACTGACCCTGGAAGATGCGGCCGCCATTGTAAAAGGATGTCCGGACATCCTCCGCATCTCGCCCCGGAAATTCGGCTCCGGCCAGGTGAAGTACGAAGACAGGAATACAAGAACCCGGGTGATGGGCCTGACCCGGGACTTTTTCGCGTTTCGAAAATACCCCACCGACCGCGGCCGGCTGTTCAACGGTGTGGAAGAGAAGACGGCCGCGCGGGTCTGCGTCATCGGGCCCTCCCTGGCGCAGACGCTCTTCGGAAACCGGGATCCGCTGGGCAAGCTCATCCGCGTGCGGGGCCAGCCCTTCACGGTTCTCGGCATTCTCGGCCCGCGGGGCGGCGGCGACGACGACTGGGACGAGCGCGTCTGGATGCCCATCTCCACCTACATGCAGCGCCTGGTTCAGGTGCGCTACGTGGACTGGATCGAGACCGAGGCGGTCAGTGAGAGCCGGATGGACCAGGCTAGCGCGCAGATCGAGGAGGTCCTGCGGAAGCGTCACCATCTGCGCCCGGAGGACCGGAACGACTTCGAGATCCGCAGCCAGCTCGATACGCTGGAGGTGGCCAATCAAACCAGCGGGGCCATCACGGCGCTCCTGGCGGGGATCGCGGGCATCTCGCTGCTCGTCGGCGGGATCGGCATTATGAACATCATGCTGGTCTCGGTGACGGAGCGGACCCGGGAGATCGGCATCCGCCGGGCGGTCGGCGCGCGGCGCATCGATATCCTCTGCCAGTTCCTGATCGAATCCCTCGTTCTCTGCGGCGCCGGCGCACTCTTCGGACTGCTGGGCGGCTTTCTCGGCTGCTGGATCGGGCAGACCCAGGCGGGCTGGCCGATTGCCATCACGCCGTTCGCGCCCACGGCGGCCTCGGCGTGCAGCATCGCGATCGGTGTGGTATTCGGGATCTATCCCGCCTACCGCGCATCCCGCCTTTCCGTGCTGGAGGCGCTTCGCTTCAACCGGTAACCGGAGCGCGTTCGGGAGCCGAGCCGTCAGCACAGGACCGGCACGCCCAGGGAGCTTTGGCAAAAAAGGAGGGCTGCGCGGCTCGCCGCGCAGCCCTCTCGGTTGTTCTGCTCCCTGCGTCCGGAGGCGCCGGGAATGCCAGAGGGCGACCCCCCGCCGATCCTTGGCCCGGGAGCCTTACCGGCCGATGCCGCAGTACTCGAAGCCGTGCCAGAGCAGCGCGGAGCGGTCCAGTGCGTTGCGCCCATCCACCAGCAGCGGCCGGCGCATCACGGACCGCAAGCGCGGAAGGTCCACCTGCACAAACTCGGACCATTCCGTCACGAGGATCACGGCATCCGCGTCCCGCGCGGCTTCGTAGGCGTCGTCATACAGGCGCGCCTGGACATTGCGTGCCCGGGCAGCCTCCATCGCTTCCGGATCATAGGCGCGCACCTCCGCGCCGAGCTCCGTGAGGCGCGCGGCGATGTCCAGGGCCGGGGCGTCCCGCATGTCATCCGTGCCCGGCTTGAAGGCAAGCCCCCACAGGCAGATGGTCTTCCCCTTGATCAGCTTGAGGCGATCCTGGAGCTTCCGGATCACGAGCATTCGCTGCGCGAGGTTCACGCCCCGCACCGAGTCCAGAAGGTGCGCCTCATAGCCGTATTCCCGTGCGGTGTGCACGAGAGACGCGAGGTCCTTTGGGAAGCAGGAGCCGCCCCAGCCGATGCCGGCAGTGAGGAAGCCGCTGCCGATCCGGGCATC
>CAYQDT010000416.1:734-4547 GCA_964416225.1 uncultured bacterium | reverse complement strand
CCCACCCGCTTCCCCCGGGTGAAGATGATCTACTGGTTCAACTGGGACACCATCGGCGGCGGCGCGGCAAAGAACAATTACGCGGTGACGGACGACGCGGAGGTCCTCCGGACCTACCAGGAGCTCATCCGGTCCGACTACTTCCTCCCGCGCATCCCTCCGCCGGCCGCCGCCGAAAGAGGCGTCTCCGCCACGGAGCCGCGAACGCGCGCCGCGGAGTGAGCTGGGGCCGGCTAGGACTGGCGTCCGAGGATGCGCCGGGGCGGCGGGATCGCCCGCCGGGATTCGGAACATCGGCGCCCCCGCGGCAGGCAACCGGCCTCGCCCTGACCAACTAACAGGGTGTCCTCCCACGCCCTTCGTGGCGTCCGTCCGGGTTAACCGATGCTGCCTTCCCGCCGCGACCTGCTCCGCCACGGTCTCACCCTCGCCGCTCTCGCCGCCGCCCCGTTCGCCGGACCGGCGGCCGCCGCGCGCAAGAAAGGATTCCCCCACGTGAGCGCTTCTCACGATCCGAATGCCGTGCCGATCGTCGACACGCACCAGCACCTCTGGGACCTGGAGCGGTTCCACCTGCCCTGGGTAGCCGGCGCGCCGCACCTGAACCGGAGTTTCCTGCTGAAGGACTACGCCGAGGCGACCGCGGGCCTGGGGGTCGAGAAAACCGTGTACATGGAAGTGGACCTGGACCCCGCCCAGCAGCGGCAGGAGGCGGACTACGTCATCGAGCTGTGCCGGCGGGACGACAACCCGATGGCGGCCGGGGTGATCTCCGGCCGGCCCGCGGAGTCGGGGTTCAAGGAGTACGTCTCCCGCTATAAGGGAAGCCCGTATATCAAGGGCGTCCGGCAGATCCTGCACGTCCCGACGACCCCCGCCGGCTTCTGCCTCCAGCCGGAGTTCGTGCGCAGCATGCACCTCCTCGGCGAGATGGGGATGAGCTTCGACCTCTGCCTCCGCCCCGGCGAGCTGACGGATGGTGCGAAGCTGATCGACCAGTGCCCCCACACCCGCTTCATCCTGGACCACTGCGGCAACGCGGACGTTCAGAAGCCGGAGGGGCGCGCGGAGTGGGAGCGCGGGATCTCGGAGGTTGCCCGGCGGAAGAACGTGGTCTGCAAGGTCTCCGGGATCGTGGTCTCCGCCAAGCCGGGCGAGTGGAAGGCGGCGGACCTGGAGCCGTACGTGCGCCACGTCATCCGGGAATTCGGCTGGGACCGGGTGATGTTCGGCGGCGACTGGCCGGTCTGCACGAAGGCCGCCACCTATCGCCAGTGGGTCGAGGCGCTCCGGACCATCGTGAAGGGTGAGAGCCTGGAGAACCGCCGCAAGCTGTTCCATGACAACGCGGTGCGGTTCTACGGGATCGGGTAGCGGAATCGCGTACGGCGGCGCGGTCGGGAAGCTCTCCGCGGACACCGCGCCTTACGATGGCCGCCGGGCGGTACGTGTTTGCGCCGTCGGCTGGGATGGGGATCGGCCCCCGGGTCACCCCGCGCGGCCGATCCGGGCATGGCCCACCGGCTCGACCTCCTCCGCGGCTGGCTCGTCGCCCTGGCCGGCAAGCGGGTCGGCTTCGACCGGGAGCGCCGGGAGCGTGTGCCCGCTATGGTGGAGTGGTCCCGCCCGTCCGCGCACCACCCGCCGCCCCTTCCGGGGGCCATGCGTCTCCGTTACGATAGTGACCTGCTGTTCCGCCTGCCCCGGGACGCTGTAATAGAGGACCACCCAGTCCTGGGTCTTGCCCAGGTCATGCGCGAGCTCGCTGTTCGAATAAAGCGCCGTATAATGCCGTCTGCCGCGGCGGGCGTGGAGCACGAGAAATCATGCAATCGCGGCCGGGTTGAAGCGGCGCGGAGCGAGCTTGCGGAGTCGGCCCGCCGCCGCCAGTTCCCGGTACTCCCGGTCCACGTCCAGCAACTCCGTCTCCCGGATGTGCCGCTCGAGGGTCGGCCCGACCCCCGCCACCTGCCTTAGACGTCCCTCATGCAGCGCCTGCTCCAGCTCCGGAAGGGTCTCGACGCCCAGCTCCCGGTGGATCCGCTCCGCGAGGACCGGGCCGATCCCGGGCAACTCGCCGAAGAGCTCCTCGCTGCCGTGCCGCTCGCGGAGGCGCTCCAGCAGGCCGAGATGCTCTGTCCGCAGCAGCTCGTCGATGCTTCCAGCCAGCCCCGCGCCGATTCCCGGTAGACCTTCCAGACCTTCCCGGCCGTCCCGCTTCAGCAGTGCGGTCACCGGCGTCTCGAGCCCGCGGATGAGCTGCGCCGCGTCCCGGTACCCGGTGATCCGGTATCGATTTGCCTGCGGGTCGAGCTCCAACAGGTCGGCGACTTCCGCAAGCCGGGCGGCGAGCGCTTCGTTCGTCATGAGCATCAACTTTGGGCGCGAGCGACGGAAGCATCAGCTTCAGGGTACCCGGAACGCCGGCAAGCGCGCCGCACCCGGCATCTCGTCCGGGAGAGGACGGCCGGCGGGTCTGCAACTCCAGCACCGGATGGGAGCACCGCCGAAAGCGATGAGGGATCCCTACCACTGTTCAGCGTCAGCCCTGGATGGAAGGGGCACCCTGAGCACGTTGGAAATGGCTCTCGCCGCGGTCACGGTTAGCGATCGGTCGAAGAACTGCTGGTCACCCGGATGGTCTTGCGAGACAGCGAGAGCCCCAGGTGCCACCCGGCGCTCTGGTACGGATTCCTCTGGGTCCGGCAAGGTGCGGCCTGCACCAGGGAGCGGAGCGGCGCCGGCGCGCCTGCACGACGGCGACTCTTCACCCGCGTCCGACCTGGGATCCGTGGAGGCGAGTTTCCCTCGCCCGACCTGTAGGCGAGGAACGGGAGTCCGCGACGCGAATGCCGTCTCCAGACGGAAGACGCTTCACCAGACATCGAAAGGAGAGTGCGATGACCCCGCAGACAGTACGGCAGATCATGACCGCGCACCCGAAATGCTGCGCCCCCCAGGACACCATCGCGGCGGTGGCGCGCCAGATGGCGGCCGGGAACTTCGGCGCGGTCCCCGTTGCGGACCCGCAAACACACCGTCTCCAGGGGATCATCACGGACCGGGACATCACCTGCCGGATCACCGCGGAGGGGGGCGATCCGAGCCGGCTGCTTGCACGGGATGCCATGACCCGGGGCGTCGCAACCATTGGCCCCGACGCGACCATCCACGAGTGCCTCCACCTGATGGAACAGCGCCAGGTGCGCCGGGTGCCGATTGTGGATGACCGGGGAACGGTGATCGGCATCGTGGCCCAGGCGGACCTGGCGCGCGCCACATCCCGGGAGCATGATCTCGAGCATGAGCTGGCGGAGATGGTGGAAGAGGTGTCGGAGCCGCCGCACGTGCTTCCCGCCGGCTAGCACGCCGGCTGCCGACCGTACCGGGCGGTCCGGACCTTGCAGCCACCCGCCGGTTCGGACCCGGACCGCCGCGCGTGCCTCTGCAGAGAGAGGCCCGGGCGGACCGGCAACCGTCGGGCGATCCGCCGTGGACCCATCCCCGCCGCTTCCCTGCCGCGATCGATCCGGCGCTGGCTGCAAGGTCGCTCGGACGCAGGTGGTTGGTCCGGGCCCGGTGAAGAAGTGAGGGTCGCTGCGGGCGGCCGCCCGAGTCTGGCTCCGCTCCCAGGCGGCCTAAGTGACCGGTGGAGAAGAGAGTACCGATGGAACCGCGGTTGACCCTGATCACTCTGGGGGTCGCGGTTCTCCCCCGCGCGGTCCGCTTCTACCGGGAGGGACTCCGCTTCCCCCTCTCCAGCGCCAGCACGGAGCAGATCGCGTTCTTCCGGCTCCAGGGACTGGCACTCGC
>CAYQDT010000416.1:0-724 GCA_964416225.1 uncultured bacterium | reverse complement strand
CTCTATCCCCGGCACCTGCTGGCAGAGGACACGGGACAGGAGGCCGGCCGCGCGTTCAGCGGCATCACCCTGGCCCACAATGTCTCCAAGAAGGAAGAGGTCGACGGCACCCTGGCACACGCCGTCGCTGCGGGCGCCATCCTGGTGAAGGCGGCCCAGGATGTCTTCTGGGGCGGGCGAAGCGGATATTTTGCCGACCCGGACGGCCATCTCTGGGAGGTCGCCTGGAACCCGATCATGCCGCTCGCGCCGGACGGCACGATGCTGCTCCCCGAGTAACGTCCGGGGTCTCGTCTCACCCCCCTCACAGGCGCGCTCGGCGCCGGGGTGCCGAGAGAGAGATTCAGCTTATTCAGCAGCAGTTGGTCGTTCGCCACCAGGTAGCCGCAAACGAAGCCGCGCCGGCAGGCAGTGCACATCCCCACGGGGTTGATGCCGTACGCTTCGGGGTTGGAAAAGGTCACCGGGAGGAAGTGGTCGGTTTTTCACCGGCAGTTCCGGAGCTCGACCGCCTCGGATGCCGGCGCCGTGTCCACGGGCGCTTCCAAGACCCCGGCTGCTCGCGGCTCCGCACCGGCGACCGGTGCTCCATGCCCTGCCACCCTCCGCGAAAGCTCCGGGCTTCAAGGGGCTGCCGGATCCCGGAAAGCCGCGCAGCCGGCGGGAGCGTCAGCCGCGCGGCGCGCCCTTCCGGGTCGGACGGTCGTCCCGCGGCTCCGGGTAC
>CAYQDT010000415.1:0-4573 GCA_964416225.1 uncultured bacterium | reverse complement strand
TCTTGTTGCTCCGGCCCCGCTCGATATCCCACACCATGCACCGGCGCTGCTCCTCGTTCAGGCCCTTGCCGTTCAGCACCGCCTCCAGCCGGCCCCCGTGGCGGCGCATGCTGCTGTTGTAGAGGTGGGCGGCGATCTTCAGGCCGATGCTGGGGTCCACCTGGTAGAGCGGCAGCACCGTGTCGTCGAAGTAGACCTGGTCCGGGTGGTACTTGTTGATCAGGTCGATGGTCCGGTTGTAGAACTTGGTGCAGTAGGCCGCGTCCGGCGTGCTGCTGCCGTGCGCGGGATCCCAATCCCACACCAGGCCCCGCCCGGGCTGGTGGTTCTGGGCATAGAGGTCCTGCGGGTCCAGGCCGTCCCACCACTGGCCCCGGCCGTCCGCCTTCGTCAGCTTTCCGTCATACGGAACGCCCGCCAGCGGACCGGTCTTATCCGCTCCCTGCGCCACCTCGTACCAGCTCCACGCCCGTGACGCGTGCACGCTCACCCCGAAGCGCAGGCCGTGGCGCCGCGCCGTCTCCGCCCAGGTCCCCACGATGTCCTTCTTCGGTCCCACCCGCAGCGTGTTCCACGGCTGGTATTTGCTGTCGTAGCAGTCCAGGTTGTCGTGGTGATTCGCCAGCGCGAAGAAGTACTGCGCTCCCGCCCGCTTGTAGAGCTGCATCAGGCGGTCCGGGTCCCAGTTCTCCGCGTGCCAGAGGTGATCGATGTCCTTAAACCCGACCTTCGTCGGGTGGCCGTAGTGGGAAACGTGGTACCGGTAGGCGGCGTCTCCCGGGGTGTACATCCGGCGCGCGTACCAATCGCCCTGCTCCGGCACGCACTGCGCGGTCCAGTGCGCCCAGATGCCGAACTTCGCGTCCCGGAACCACTTCGGGCACTGGTACTGCTTCAGTGATTCCCAGGAGGGCTGGAACTTGCCCGTGGCCATGGGCTCCGCCTTCGGGAAGGCCCGCTCCGCGTCGGTGGGGGTGGGGGTCTGCTGCGCGGCGCCGGCCGCCGCCGCCAGGAAGAACGACGCGGCGCAAAGTCGGAGAAGGTTCTGGGGGACGGTCACGATGGTGGCTCCTGCGAAAGCGGACGGGGAGCGCGGCGCGGGCCGCTGCTGCGCAGTTCGAACCGGTAACCATTCCGACCTTCCCGGCGGGCGCGCCGGGTCCGTGCGGCTCGCGGCGGCCGGCCGCCGCGAAGATGAGCGATGCCCACCTGTGGGCGATCGACGAGTATCTTCGCGCCATCCCGGCCGTGTGCGCCGACAGCGCACCGTAAAGCGGGCCGGCCATTCCGCGGCCTCTTCGGACCGCACGATCCTCGCGGGCCGGCTTCCCGCCAACAATCGCGATTGAGACGCCTCCGGCGCTGGGGATGATGCGGCTATGCGACGGCGTTTGGACGAACAACGAACCGGAATGGTGCTGGCGGCGGGGCTTTGCCTGGCCGCCAGTTGTGCCGCCCTGGGAGCGGCGACGAAAGGCCGCCATGCCGCGGCATCCCGGGCCAGCACTTCGAGCCGGGGGACGGCAAGCGCCTCCCCGGTCAAGAAGCTTCTGGGGCCGGCCGCAATCCGCTTCCGGAAAAAGCATTTTCGCCTGAGCTGGTACCACACCCGGTTCAATTCGCGTGAGGCGAAGCGGTCGCACAACATCCGCCTCGCCGTCAACGCGATCAACGGCACCCTGCTCCCGCCGGGCGGCATCTTCTCCCTCAACCAAACGGTCGGAGAGCGGACCCACGCGCACGGCTATCTGACGGCGCCGGTGTTCGAGAACCGCAAGCTGGTCCCCGGCGTGGGCGGGGGAGTGTCACAGGTAACGGGCACCCTCTTCAACGCCGCGCTCCTGGCGGGTCTGCCGATTGTCCAGTATCATACGCACGCAAAGCCGGTGCACTACATCCCGGTCGGCCGGGACGCCACGGTGGCCTGGCACCGGTTCGACATGAAGTTCAAGAACAACACGGGCAGCCCGATCCTCATTTCTTACCGCGTGTCCGGGAACTCCCTGCTGGCGACCCTCTACGGCGCGAAGCCGCCAAAGCGGAAGATTAGCCTGGTGGTCCGCTCGCAGAAGAAGGGCCCGCACGAGATGACGGCTCAGCTCTTCCGCTTCGTGAAGCGCGGCGGCAAGGTCACGCGGGAGCGCATCGGCCAGTCTCACTATGACTGGAAAGAAGAGCACCCCGACTGAGCCGGCGGGCGCGGCAATCCGTGAGCGCCCCATCTGCCCGCCACCCGGCGCCGGCGCGGGCCCTCTCGCTCATTCCCTCGGTACCAGCCATCGCTTCCTGGTGGAACGGCGCCCACTGGTGAGCGGTACTTTCCATCACGGCTCGCCCAGGCCCGCGATGAGGGGATACGGATCGATCGGGGTGCCCTCCCACCACTTCTTGTCCGGGCCGAGCTCCGTGACCGCGAAGTGCAGGTGCGGCGCGCCGGCGTCGGCATTTCCGGAGCTGCCGACGTAGCCGATCCGGTCGCCGCGGTGGAGGAGCTGCCCCTCGGTGAGGCCCTCGGCATAGCGGTCCAGGTGCGCGTAGTAATAGCAGCGCGTCTCGTCCGGGTTGAACTGGTAGAGGGTGAGGCCGCCCTTGCGGCTCTGGAATAGCTTGCGGAGCACTCCGTCATCCGCCGCCACCACCGGCGTCCCGCGCGGCGCCATGATGTCCAGCGCCTCATGCCGGACGGCGCCGCGCATCTCGTTGAAATTGTCGTGGACGGTGCGGGGGTCGATGCCCTCCACCGGAAGCAGCAGCCTCCGCCCGCCGGCGCTCTCGCCGCTCGCCCCGGGTCCGGCACCCGGCCCCGAGAAGAGGGAAGTGCCCGGCCGGACGGCGGTCGGCCCCTCCGGCACCGCAGCGGGCGGACCGGACGACGCGGGCGCGGGCCCGGGAACGGCCACGGACGGGCCGTTTGCGCGCGGGACCGTGGCACCCGAAGCTGGAACGGGAGGCGAAGCGGGCGCCGCTGCCGGGGGGGCCGCTGCCGGGCGGGGTGACTCCGTGAGCGCCGCGCGGGGCGGCCCGAGGAGGTGGGCGGCCAGCACGCCGAGCAGAAGCGTCACCAGGACTCCCGTGAGGAACCCGGAGGCGAAGAAGCGGCCGGCGGACCGTCGCGGGGCGGCTTCGCGCGGCCTGACGCCGGCAGCCGGCTTTCCAGCTTCGTGCGATTCGCGGTTCATCCGCCGGTATTTCCCGGACGGCGGGCCGGTCAACCATCCCGCGGCCGCCGGCCGGCCACGGACCTGGACGGGTACCCGCTCCACGTGCTACGCTTCGGGCGAACGTTCGTTTGCAGCCCCGGGGCGGAGATGCTGGAAAAGACTTTCATTCACATCGACGGGATCGGCTACCAGACGGAGCGGCGGCTCTGGGAGCGGGGCGCCGAGAGTTGGAGCCACTTGCTAGCGGCGCCGGCGCAGTACCGGCTGCCAAAAGCGCGCCTGCCGAAGGTCCTGGACGTGCTCGGCCGCTCCGGGCCGGCGCTGGAGCGCGGGGACTACCGCTTCTTCGCGGAGCGGCTGCCGCAGCGGGAGCACTGGCGCGCCCTGCCGCACTTCGCGGGGCGGACCGTCTACCTGGACATCGAGACGGACGGCGGCACGGACTTCGACAGCGTCACCGTGATCGGCCTCTATGACGGGTCGGTCCTCCGGCAGTTCGTCCGGGGCGAGAACCTGCTGGAGTTCGAGGCGGCGATGGAGGACGTCGCCCTGATCGTCACGTTCTTCGGCGGCGGCTTCGATATTCCGGTCCTGCGGAACGCGTTCCCACGGGTCCGCTTCGATCAGCTCCACCTGGACCTCTGTCCCACGCTCCGGCGCCTCGGCTTGCGGGGCGGGCTGAAGAGCATCGAGCGGGAAGTCGGCCTCTCCCGGAGCGAAGAGACGCGAGGGCTGAACGGGTGGGATGCCGTGCGCCTCTGGAAGGAGTGGCGGTGGGGCCGGGAGGCGTCGCTCCGCACGCTGCTGACCTACAATGCCGAAGACGTGGTCAACATGGCGCCGCTCGCGGAGCTGGCGTACCGCGAGCTGTTCGCGCGCATGGGGAAGGAGCACCATGCGACGCCGAGCGATCGGGATGAGGACTCGTCCCGGTGACGCGGGGCTCCGGCGTGGGCGGAACCAAGGATGCGTAGAGAGCCGGCAAGGTGGGACGGGTTTCGCACCGCGTCGCTCACCCTGCCGGCTCCGTCCCGGCTGACCGCCGTGGATCGTGACCGGGCGCGCTACTGCTTCGGCTCGGTGGTGAGGGTCCAGTTGTCCGTGCGGAACGGAGACGCCGGGAGGCCGGCGCTGTTCCAGAGGTTCACCACGGGGTAGTTCCACCAGCCGTAGCGCACCGCCGCCGGGTGCGGGACCTGTGGGCTGGACACCACCACCCGGTCACCCTCCACCCGGGCGGTGGCATTGTACCAGTGGTGATCCGGGCCGGCGATGGTGAAGCCGGTCGGCGCCCCGCCCTTCGCCGTGAGCCCCGCGGCGTGCTTGAAGTGCACGATCGCCTCGTTCCCCATGACCGTCAGGGTGTCATAGGTCGGCCCCGTGTATTCGACCCGCTTCTCGTACGTGTTCGC
>CAYQDT010000414.1:0-4579 GCA_964416225.1 uncultured bacterium | reverse complement strand
CCCCAACCCCCCGCCCCGCGACCGCCCCCCCCGCCGGGACGCGGCGGCGCGGCCGCGACTGCGGCCACGCCGCACCAGCTTGCCGCCACCCCACCGATGACCAGTCCGGAAAGCTTCATTCGGATTTCCCTACCGTGCGTCCACCGGATCCTGACGGACCCCAACCAGAATACGGCAAAAACCGCTGCCGGGGATACGGTCAATCTTCAACCCGCCGCCGGACGTCAAGTGACCTCACGGGTTCCGACACCCCGCCTATCCTACAGTTACGTGGAGGTGGCCGTTGCGTGTCTTGCATTCTTGCAGCGAACGGGTCGCGGTGCTGCTCCGTCGCCCAGGGTGACCCAGGCATAGAACTTCCCACGCCCGGCCGCGATACGATACTATCGCGAAGGCCGCGGCCGGCGAGGCAGCGCAGACGGGAAGGTCGAGACGGATGGGCGTCCAGGCGGGACAGTTGGGGAATGCGCTGGGCGCGGCGGTGGTGCCGGTGGCGGCGGCCTGGATCGGGGGCCTCATCGGGGCCCTGGGCGCGGGCGGACGCCGCGCGCTGACCGTATGGATCGTCCACTTCGCGGCGGGGGCCTTCCTGGCGCTCGCACTCGTCCATCTGCTGCCCGAAGCGGCGGACGGCCTCCGCTGGCCGGGCGCGCTCCTCTCCGCGGCGGCGGGGTTCGGCGCGTGTCTGCTGCTCGCCCGGTGGGCCGGCGGGTTCTGTCCGGCATGCTCGCTGGACCACACCGAGCCGCTGTCCAACCAGCTCCATCTCCCGCTCCTGGCGGTGGTGACCGTTCACAGCGCGCTGGACGGCCTGGCTCTTGCTCATTCGGGACCGGTGGACCGCCTCGGGCTTGTCTCGGCCGTGGTCCTCGTGCACAAGCTCCCGGAAGGCATTGCGGTGGCCGCGGTGGCGCGGGCCGCGGGCAGCACCATCGCCTCCGCGCTGCTGATCACCGTGCTGGTGGAGTCCAGCACGTTCCTCGGACTGATCGCGGGCAACTGGGCCACCGGTCTCAGCCCCGGGGTGCTTGCGGGCGCGGACGGTTTTACGGCGGGGAGCTTTATCTATCTCGCCGCGATCACAGTCCTTGGCGACTCGCACACCCGGCGCTCTGCCACCAACGTAGCCTTCGCGGCCGTGGGAGCCGTTCTCGCCGGCGGCGTGCTGCTCCAGACGGCCGGGCACTGACGGGATGCCGGCTGGCGGATCGCCTCACGCCGGCATGAGGCGGCGAAAGAGCCGCTGCAGCGCCTCCGGAGTTGCACCCAACACATGGCCGGCCAGGATGAGCGCGTAGGTGAGGGTGGTTCGGTACGGGCCGTACCGCCGATAGGCCCGCGCGCTGGTCCGGATCTCGGGGCGGAGCTGGCGCACGGATCCGCTGCGGGCGAGGAGCCGGTAGAGGTAGGCGTCCTCCAGCAGGGCCACCTCCGGATACCCACCGACCGCTTCGAATACCGGCCGGCGGCAGAAGATTCCGTGGTCGCCGAGCGCGATGCGGAAGAGGTCCACGCCCACATTGCCCAGGGTGTCGCTCACGCGGTAGATGAGGGGCTTCTCGTCAAAGCGAAGGCGAAAGCAGCCGCCGACCAGGAGCGGGTCCTCCGTGGCCGCACGGAGCTCCGTCGCGGCGCCGGGCGGCAGCTCGGAGTCCGCGTGGACGAACCAGAGGAGCGCCCCGCCCGCCGCCGCCGCGCCGGCATTCATCTGCCGGGCGCGCCCGCGGGGTGAGCGCACCAGCCGGACGCCGAGGCTTTCGGAGCAGTCCCCCACCCGCTCCGCGGTGCCGTCCGCGCTGCCTCCATCCACCACCACGATCTCGCATCCCGGCGCGCGCTCCCGCAGGTGGCGAAGGAACCATGGGATCCGCTCCGCCTCGTTGAGCACCGGCACCACAATAGACAACTCGCTCATGCTACTCAATCAGAAGGCTCATGATGCAGAAGGCTCATGATGGTGCAGCGCCAGACCGGTCCCAGGGAAGGCCGGTGCTCAACAAAACACTGCCTGCGATCGGGCGACCGGCTGGTGCGGATGCGGTGGGGCCCGGGCGGCCTTCCCAGTTCTTCGCACCCCACCCTCGATTTCCCTTGCGCTGCCGGACTCCACGTGTCTCCGTCCGGTATCCCCGTCGGGGTTCGGAGCTCTATAGGGTGGAAAACCGGTCCGCCCGCTTCTTGTATCGTAGCCCTTTCAGCATTGTCTGAAGAATGGAAGGACGCGCCGCACCCGAGTCGAACGGTAGAAGAATGATGCCGCAGCACCCATGGCTTTGGCCGAGATCGTGAGGCGCCGCCGGCACCGCGCATCTGGCGAATGTGGCCCGTACGGAGGCATGTATGTCCGGACCCGGCCGATCGTTGATCCTGCTTCGCCCGCTGGGGCTGCTCCTCGCCGGAGCCCTGTCGTTCTGCCTGGGAGGCGCGCGGGCCGCCAGCCCGCCTCCTGCCGATCCGCCTCCCCTGCGTGGTGGCTTCACCGTGACCCATCACGGAAGTTTTTCCTGGGGCTACCAGGACATCACCTGTACCTGCGGCCGGCGCGGGGACCTGAGCCTGGTGCAGCTCCGGGAGATGCTGACCTACTCCATGGAGACCGGCTTTTTCACCACCACCACGCACCAGCCTTCCCGCCGGACCGATACGGGAGCGGCCGCGGGTCACTCGGACCTGGTGGGACTTGGAGACACCTCGGGCTGGGACCCGCACTTCCTGCACCCGTGCGGGTTGATCCATGCCCTGGCGGAGCATCCGAAGGGAACACAAAACGTGGAGCAGTACTTCCGGTTCTACTGCCCGCGCTGCGGCATGAGCGCCGCCACTCCCGGTGACGTCCCGAACTCCGGGTTCGAGCACCAGCAGCAGGTTGCCCCCACGGGGACGAACGTCTACCTCCTCACGGCCAGCAACAGGCCGCACGCGCAGGGGAGTGTCCAGGCGGGCACGGTGACGAACTCGCAGCCGCAGAAGATCCGCATCCCGTGAGTCCCACGTTACTCTCCGCGGCGGGACGGAGACACCGGGAAAGAAAAGACCGATCACCGAGGCCCTCTGCACTGAGAAGGCCCGTCCGGGGAGCACGATACACGAAAACGGAAAGGAGCGGTTGCTATGGATCGGCGGGAAATAATCCGAACGGTGTTGGGGACGGGCGCCATGCTGGTTGTCGAGCAGGTCGGCGGCCCCGCGTCGGCGATGGCCGCTTCCAAGGCGGTCCAATTCTATGACAGCGGCTCCGTGACGGGAGCGTTCGCGGGCTGGCGCCTGATCCTGGCCGTCACCGGGCAGGCGGTCCGCGGCACGCTTTACAACCCCGCCACGCTTCAGAACGGCCAGTACACCGGCTACCGCATCCGCGGAAACAGCAGCTCCACCGGCCTGGTGCTCAAGTGCTACGAGTTATCGGACGTGAGCTTTGCCAGCCCCGTCGGAGCCGTTACGGCGCGCCGACAGGGCACCGGCTATTCCGGCACCATCGTCGTCGGGCAGCAGCAGGGAGCGGTCCAGTTCCGGCTGGTGAAGCTTTCGACCTCGCAGGCAGGGCGCCTGAGCGGAACCTATTTTGCCTCGCTAATGCAGAGTACGTCGTCCCTGCCGATCATCCACGCGAACGCTACGCTCACCGTGGCGCCCGGATCGTTCCAGCTCACGCGGATTCAGGACAACAAGGACGCCGGAGTGCGCCTCCCCACCACCACTAGCGGCCGCTGGGGGATCACCGCGGACGGGCAGGTATGGATCGTGGTGCTCCTGCCGGACCTGACCGGCGTCTCGGAGAGCCAGATCACCCCGTCCGAAGTGCTGATCGGCCGCGCTGGCCTCAATGCGCCGCACGCGGTCGTGGGCGCGCGCAGCAGGCTGCTGCGGGACCTCCAGTCCGAGTTCTGCCCGAATGGCTGCCTCGGCGGCTGCAGTGACTGACGGCACCTGCCTCCCGATTCGGGTCCGCCGTCGGCGCCCGGGAGGCGGGCTCGGATTCCCGCCAGGACAGGTTACATCCGGAGTGCGAAGCAATGCGAGAGCGAAGGCGCGCAGGTTCAACCATACTCTGCCTGCTTCTGGCGGGGTTTGCGGTGGCCGGAGTCATGGCGGGAACACCGGCGCGGGGTGCAACCTCGGCGCTGCCGCCGCGGCTCCAGGGTGTGCTCACGGTGAAGTTCCACGTCGAATGGAACGGTCCGACCGACGGCAATGCTAATGCGGACATCACCTCAGAGTAGAGTGGAATCCTCGACGGCTCCGGATCCGGCTAAGGATTCTACCCGGACGGGCGACAACCCGGCCCCGGCCAGTTCCAGGCAAACGGGCGTGGCCACGCGGGACAATTACACCCCCATGAAGTGGGTGAGCTCGAGCGGTCAAAATGGGGGCCAGCTCTCCCTGTCGCTCGGCGATCCGGTTGCGGGCAGCCCCGTCGTGCTGTATGTGTGGGTACCCTCGGACTGGGGCTACGGAACCGTCTCGCCGCGCCCGACAGCGGACACAGCATTCCAGCTCGGCACCGATGCCGCCTATGGCCAGAGCCTCGGTGGGCACGTTCTTTATGGGTTCGACGTGCATGACTCACAGGTTGCCGGTC
>CAYQDT010000413.1:0-4582 GCA_964416225.1 uncultured bacterium | reverse complement strand
CGCGGCCGTCGCACTGGCCGGGCGGGTCATCGAGGTGGTTACCGGCGTGCCGAAGCGGAAGCTGGACGAGCACGGGCTCCGGTATCCCACGCTCCTCCAGGAGCCGGGCCGCTTCCTGGTGGGGGAAGCCGGCACGACGCTCTACACGGTGGGCGGGACCAAGAGCATCCCCGGCGTGCGGACGTACGTCTCGGTGGACGGGGGGCTATCCGACAACCCGCGGCCCGCGCTCTATGAGGCGAAGTACGAAGCCATCGTCGCCAACAAGGCGGACCAGCCGCACGATCAGGTCGTGACGGTGGCGGGCAAGCACTGCGAGACGGACATCCTCTTCAAGGACATGGCCCTGGCGGACCCCCGGCCCGGCGATATCCTGGCGGTCCAATCCACGGGTGCCTACAACTTCGTGATGGCGAGCAACTACAATCGCTTCCGCCGTCCCGCGGTCGTCCTCGTGAATAACGGCCACGCCGATCTGCTGGTGCGGCGGGAGAGCTTCGAGGACCTCGTAGCGCGCGACGTGATTCCGGAGCGGCTTCGCTAACCGGCGGAGGGCGACGTCGCGCGATCGATTGGCCCGGCCGCCGCGTCAGTGCGTTGAATGGAGCGCCCGCCATCCACGTTTTCGGAGCGGGGCAGATGAGGGCCCCGTTTCGATGGATGTCGTGGTCTCCCACGTGAACGCCGACTTCGACAGCCTGGGAGGGCTCGTCGGGGCTTCCCAGCTCTACCGCGGCGCCGTGATGGTGCTGCCCGGCGGCGAAGGGCCCGATGTCCGGGACTTCCTCCGGCTGCACCAGGACCTGCTCCCGATCCGGCGCCCGACCGAGATCGATCCGGAGGCAATCACCCGGCTGATCGTGGTCGACACGGCCAGCGGGGAGCGGCTCGGCCCGGCGCGCGAGTGGGCGAGCCGTCCCGATGTGGAACTGCACCTCTTCGACCACCACCCGCAGACTCCCGCCGATCTCCGGCCCCACTGGAGCCGGATCGAGCCGTGGGGAGCCGTCTCCAGTATCCTCGCGGACGAGCTGTTCGGGCGCGGGCAATCCCTGGCCGCGTTCGAGGCGACGGCGCTGCTGCTCGGTATCTACAGCGATACGGGATCGCTGTCCTTCGGTGGGACCCGCCCACAGGACCTGCGCGCCGCCGCCTGGCTCCTGGAGCAGGGCGCGGACCTGGACGTGATCGCCCAGTTCCTCCGTCAGGCGCTCACGCCGCAGCAGCGCGACCTGCTGCGGGAGCTGGTAAACAGCGCGGAGACGGTGGAGATCCGCGGCGCGCCGGTCACCTTCGCCTCCGCGGGGCCGGGGCCGTATATCGAAGGGGTGGCCCCGCTGGTCAACCGGCTGATGGAAGCGGAGGAGAGCAGCGCCGCCTTCGCCCTGGCGGAGATGGGCGGCGACCTCTACCTCATCGCCCGGAGTCGGACGGATGCGATCGATGTCGGCGCGGTGCTCCGAGAGCTGGGGGGCGGCGGCCATCCCCGGGCCGCCAGCGCCCGCTGCCAGGGAGGGTCGGCCGGAGAAGCTCGCGTCCGGCTGATGGAGGCGCTCGAGCGGAGCATCGCGCCCGAGCGTACCGCCCGGGAGATCATGTCGTACCCGGTCCGTGTCGTCTCGCCGCAAACCACCGTTGAGGAAGCGCGCCGGAGTATGATCCGCTACGGACACTCCGGGCTGGTGGTGACGGACGCGAGCGGGCTCCGGGGTGTGGTCACGCGGCGGGACCTGGACAAGGCCCGGCACCACCGCCTGGAGCACGCACCGGTGGAAGGGTTCATGACCCGGGAAGTGCGCACGGTGCCGCCCGACGCGCCGCTCAGTGCCCTGGAGGAGCAGATGATCCACGCGGGGATCGGCCGTCTTCCGGTGGTCCGGGACGGCACCGTGGAAGGCATCGTCACGCGGACGGACGTCCTGAAAGCGCGGTTCGGAACCCGTTACCTCTCCGGAGCCCATCCTCGAGACGAGAGCCCGCCGCAGCTCCTGCGGGAGCGGCTGCCGGCTCCGATCCAGCAGCTCCTCGAGCAGGTCGGTACCGTGGCCGCGAGAGAGGGTACCCGCGCCTACGCCGTCGGCGGGTTCGTTCGAGACCTCCTCCTCGGCGTGCGCAACCTGGACGTCGACGTGGTGGCCGAGCCGGACGGCATCGCCCTCGCCCGGGCCTTCGGCGCCGCAGCCGGTGGGGCGGTGAAGACCCATCCGCAGTTTGGCACCGCGAAAGTGAAGCTGCCGGACGGGCGGGACGTTGATTTCGCCACCGCCCGCACGGAGGCGTACCCCCGGCCGGGGGCGCTCCCGGAGGTGGAAGTCTCTTCCATCGTCGACGACCTGCGCCGGCGGGACTTCACGATCAACGCGATGGCGCTGTCGCTGGAGCCGGTGCGGTTCGGGGATCTGCTGGACCCGTTCGGCGGCAGCGCCGATCTGGAGCGGCGGCGCATCCGCGTGCTCCACCGGCTGAGCTTCATCGAAGACCCCACACGGCTTTTCCGGGGCGTGCGCTTTGAGCAGCGCTTCCATTTCCGGATGGATGCGGACACGGAGGAGCAAGCACGTCGGGCGGTGCGGGAGGGGGTGCTCGGCCGCATCACCGCCGAGCGCCTGCGAGAAGAGCTGTTTCGCTGTTTCCGCGAAGCGAAGCCCCTTCCGGTGCTCCAGCGCCTGGCAGACCTCGGGGTCGTCGAATGGCTACAACCCGACCTCGCTCTGGACCCGCAGCTCATCTCCCCGGCGGCCGGGGCCCTGGAGTGGTGGAAGAAGCGTACGGGGTCCGCACTGCCGGAGGGCGGCCGCCGGCTGCTCTATCTCGGGCTGCTGCTCGCACCGCTGGGGGACGCGCGGGCCCTCTCCCTGGCGGAAAGCCGCATGCGGCTGCCGCCGCCCAAGCTGCAACTGCTGGGGTGTATTCTGGATGCCGCCCGGCGCGCGGCGGAGTGGCTGGACGGCGTCCGCTCGCCAGCGGAGATCACGCGCGTCCTGAAAGAGCTGCCCGACGAAGCGCTCGTGGCGCTGCGGATCGGCGCGGGCCTGCCGGGGCGCGCCGCCGACGGCGCGCGGGAGCGGCTGGATCGCTTTCTGTCGGACTGGCGAAGTGTTAAGCTGGAGATAACGGGTTCGGACCTGAAGGAGCTCGGGTATCCTGCGGGTCCCCGGCTGGGAGAGGCGCTCCGGGTCACTCTGGACGCGCGGATCAATGGCCGGATCGCAGGACGCGCGGCCGAGCTGGCCTTTGCGCGGGAATGGCTGCAGAAGCACGGCGTGCAGAGGCAGGGAGATCGATGAACAACCCACAGGAGATCATGTTCCGGCTGCTGGCGCTCTTAATCGCCATCCCGGTACATGAATTCGCCCATGCGCTCTCCGCCGTCAACAACGGCGACGATGGCCCGCGCCGCGAGGGCCGGCTCTCCATCATGCCATGGGATCATTTCGATCCGATGGGAGCGATCTTCTGCGTGATGAGCACGGTGTTCGGGTTCGGATTAGGGTGGGGGAAACCGGTGCTGGTGAACCCCAATGCGCTCCGAGACCCGAAATGGTCGATGTGCAAGATCGCCGCCTGGGGACCCTTTTCCAATCTGCTGCTCGCGATCCTCTTCGCCATCCCCCTGCGGCTGATGCCGACGGGGCTGGGCGAAGGTCTCGGGAACCTGCTGCTCGTCTTCGTCGAGACCAACCTGGTGCTGATGCTGTTCAACCTGATCCCGATCGGGCCCCTGGACGGCGCCAAGGTCCTGGTTGCCTTCCTCCCGGAGCGGCAGGCCTATGAGTTCTCGCGCTTTATGGCGCAGTATGGGATGCTGATCCTGTTCGCACTGATCTCCTTCGGCAACCGGATCCTGTCTGCCATCATCTTCCCGCCGCTCGCCACCCTGCTCGTGCTGCTGGTCGGCCCCGTGGCCCAGTGAGCGCGGCGTCCGGCCGGGACTCCCCGGCTCCGCCCCGCTCCCCCGGACGGCTCCCCGCGCCATCGCCCCTAGCGGCCTTTCGTCCTACGACGGACGGTCTCCGGCCCGGACGCGGGTGCTCCCTGGCGAGAGCGCCGCGGAAGGGGAGGGCCGGAGCGACGTGCCCCGCTGCCGCCCTCCTACCTTCCGGCGCGCTCCGTTGCCTCGCCGTGGAGCACCGGGCTAGTGCCCGTCCTCCTGCAGCAGCGAGGCGAGCCCGGCGAGCGGCTTGTTGGCGCGATCCAACTCGCACGTGCACGGGTTCTCATTCCGGTTCGCGCCGCAGTCCGGACAGAGCCCCTGGCAGGCGTCGCTGCAGAGCGACGCCATCGGCACCTCGGTGAGGATCAGCTCGCGGATCAATTCGTCCAGGTCCAGGATGGGGCGCCCCTGATCCAGGTAAACCGTCGTATTGATCGTGCTATCGTAATCCTCGTCCACCTCCGGCTGGCGGGTGGGGTTCAGGACATCTGCGATGGGGAAATGCTCCTCCACCTGGACGGGCACGCTCATGGTGACGTCCGTGAGGCAGCGAGCGCACGACGTCCTCAGCGAGGCCTCGACCTTTCCCCGAATGTTGATGAGGTCACCCCCGTTTTCGAAGGTCAGGTGGCCCCGGACCGGCTCCAC
>CAYQDT010000412.1:0-4592 GCA_964416225.1 uncultured bacterium | reverse complement strand
GCATGCGTGCGCAAGATCGCTTCGACCATCGCACCCAATCCGGCGCGCGCGGCCAGATCCCGCTCCAGGAGCGGCCCGGTATCCACGTAATACCGCCCGCGGAGCTCCGGTCCCACGCGCGCCTCCGCCCACTCCAGCAGCGCCTTCAGCTTCGGGACCAGGAGCTCGTGATAATCGTCACCCCGCGCATACTGCGCAATGCGGCCATGGAGCGGATCCAGCCGCTCCTCCGCCTCGGGCGACCGGTAATTCAGCCCGACCACGAGGATGGACGCAGTGTCACCCCAGACGAGGCGCGGCGTCGCCCGACGCTCCGGATCGCGCGCCAGGTACGCCATCTCCCCCCAGTGGCCGGCTTCCACCCACGCCTGATACGCGGCGCGCGTCTCGGCGGGCGCGGCGGGGGCAATCCCCGCCAGTTGAAAGCCGTGCCGCCGAGCTTCCCCGAGCAGCTCCCTCTTGAATTGTTCGCGGTCTGCCAGCACAACCCGATGCTACCACGCGCGGCTGGGGCGATCAACGCGCCGCGTCCGGCGCCGGATGGCTTCCGAGACCGCGGATACGCGGCTACCGGCGGCGCGGGGCGGCACTGCTCGCCGCCGGCAGCCGCCGTCGCCAGAAACGGCAGCAACCGGCTCCTCGTGGAGCCGGTTGCTGCAAAGGGAGCAGCGCCGCGATGGGGCGCCGCAGGCTAGGCCGAAGCCGGAGCCGCCTGGATCGTTTCCAGAGCCGCTTCCGCCGCGCGAAGCGAAGCCCGGACCGCGTCAGCCGCCTGCCGGGCTTCCGCCCCGCCCTGGCCAAGCGCCGCCGCGCGGGAAAGCTGGAGCGCCTCTCGCCAGGAGCTATAGCCGTAGTTCAACTGCAGAATGATGAAAGCCAATCGCTGCTTGGGGGTCATGCCGTTTTCCTGATGCCTCGTCGATTATCAACTGCTCCACAAACAGAGCCGAAGGAGTATAACACGCCTGTCAAGTCCACTTGCTTTAATTCTCGAGACACCTCGCCGGAGGGGGCCCGGCCGCGCTTCCGGGCGGGCGAAGGGACTCAGCGGCGGGTGCGGCGGATCCGCACCACGCCCGCGGAAAAAGCGGTGGAAGCGGGCGGGTGGAGTTTCGCCACTGAGATTTCCACCCCATGCACCGCTGCAAATTCACAAAGAAGCCGCGCCGCCATCCGCTCCGCCAGGGTTTCCACCAGCTTCACCGACGGCCCGGTGCCAATTTCCCAGATCAGGCGTGCCACGTCCGCATAGCTGACGGTAGCGGCCAGATCATCCGTCTCACCGGCCGTTCGAAGGTCCAGTTCCAGCCGCACGTCAACGCTAAAACGGTTACCGGTTACCTGCTCCGCCGGATCGACTCCGTGCAGGCCGCGGAATTCAATTCCCAGTACTCTTATTTCGTCCATCGGTATATTGCGACGCCCTGAGGGTCTATAATGGGCAGACTCGCCCGCTCGATCGATTCCTAGTTTTACGCGCCCTTACCCGGTTGAGCCTCGGGGAACACAGGTTGGGATTGAGGGTTGGCCGATGCTGCCAATCTACTAATACCAAGAACTCTTTGCGGGGAGGGACTTCCCCTGCGGGACGGCGAACTGTGCCCCAACGGCGCCTGCTGCCGCGGCCGGCCGAGCTACAGGGCCTGAATGATGATCATGCATGACCACGCCACGCACGTGCGGCCTCCGGACGGCGAGGCAAAACCACGACGCTCGCACATCGCCCACCCGGCCGGCTCGATCCTGTCTTCCGACGATCCGCACGTGCTGCTCCGGGAATATCATCGGACTCGGGACATCGAGGTTCGCAACAAAATCGTCACGCTCCATGAGCGGATGGTTCGGTACCTGGCCGGGCGGTTCGGCTCCGGCGGCGGCACTTCCCTCGAGGACCTGGTGCAGGTCGGCTACGTCGGCCTGATCGCCGCCATCGACCGCTTCGATCCGGACAAGGGCGTGAGCTTCGTCACGTTTGCGGTGCCGACCATTCTCGGCGAGATCAAGCGGTATTTCCGGGACCAGACCTGGGGGCTGAAGGCGCCGCGCCGCCTCCGCGAGCTGGGCCTCAGCCTGCGAAAGCTGCGGGAGCAGTTGGAGCAGAAGCTGGGCCGCCCGCCGACCGTCCCCGAGATGGCGCTGGCCGCGGGAGTCTCCGAGGAGCGGCTTCTCCAGGCGATGGATCTGGACCGCATCTACCAGCCGGCATCGCTGGACAGCCACCTGCAGGACGAGAATGGGGATGAGAAGTCCTCCTTCTGGGAAGCAATCGGCCGGCCGGATCCGGAGCTGGCGCAGATCGATGAGCGGGAGACCGTGAAGTGCGCCCTGGAGCGGCTGGACCAGCGCCAGCGGGCCATCATCTACTACCGCTTCTTCGAGGAAGTCTCCCAGGCGGAAGTGGCCAGCCGGCTGGGAATCTCGCAGATGCACGTCTCCCGGCTGGAGCGCCAGGCACTCCGCCGGCTCAAGGCGCTCCTGACCTAGCCGCGCCGGACGGCGACTCCAGGCAAAAAGAAAGGGGTCAGGCGAACACCTGGCCCCTTTCTTTTTGCCTGCTCAAACCTGGGCGGCCGCCGGCGGCGGAGACTCGAACAGCGCCTCCAATCCGGTTACCTGCAGAATACGCCGCACCTCCCGCGCGGCGTTCACCAGGTGGACGTCTCCGTTCATCTCCCGGGCTTCCTTCAGGATGCCCACCAGCATTCCGAGGCCCGTGCTGTCCACGAAGGTGACTCGCCCGAGGTCTACGCTGATCTCGGGGCCATGGGTGTAGAGAGCTCGGAGCAGCGCCGGCCGGAGGTCCCAGGCAGTGGTGGCGTCGATACTTTCCTGCTCCACGTGATACACCCGCTCGTCCGAGGGGGCCGCGCCCGTCCCAGTATTCTCCGGACCCATACTGACTTGCCTCTCCTCTCCCCGCGCGGCGTGCCGGTGCGTACCGTGCGCACGCTGGCGGAATACGGGGAGCACAAGCACAATCTACCCCGCGAGCCTACCCCGAAAACCGGAAACGGCCGGTCCCTGCCGTGCAGGAAAGTCGCGGCGCGGGCGAAACTGCCACTTGAGCCTTCGAGCCTCCCCGCCGCACCGCCCAGGAATCCCTCATGCTCCGCTTTGCTCGCACCCTCGCGCTCTGCCTCCTGGCACTCGCCGCCGCGGCCGCCGCGCGCGCTTCCGCCCGCACGCCTCCCCCCATGCTGCCGCTCCTGTTCGGAGCCGCGGCGGCGCCCGCGATGATTCCGGGCACGCGCCCGCTGGAGATGGACGGAGACCTGGCGGAGCGAATGGTGGAAGGGATCCACCGGTACCTCGTGCGCGAAACCGAGGAAGCCGCGCACCAGCGGTCGCGGTTCTGGAAGCCGGCCTTCGAGTCGTCGGACGCGTACGCCGCCTCCATCCGGCCGAACCGCGACCGCCTGCGGCAGATCCTGGGCGTCGTGGACCCGCGGCTCCCCTTCACGGACCTCCAGGCAGTCGGCACACTGGGCAGCCCGGCGCAGGTCGCCCACGCTCCGGGCTACCGCGTGCTGCGCGTGCGCTGGCCCGTCCTCGCTGGCGTGGACGGTGAAGGCCTCCTCCTGGACCCGGACGACACGCCCGCGGCAAACGTCGTCGCGCTGGGGGACTGCGACTGGACCCCGGAGATGCTGGCCGGGCTGGAGCCGGGCGTACCGGAAGCGGCGCAGTTCGCCCGCCGCCTCGCTGAGAGCGGCTGCCGAGTGCTGATCCCCACGCTGATCAGCCGGGCGGATACCTACTCCGGAGAGCCGTCGATCCGAATGACCAACCAGCCCCACCGGGAGTGGGTCTACCGCGGCGCCTTCGAGATGGGCCGCCACGTGATCGGCTATGAGGTCCAGAAGGTGCTCGCCGCGGTGGACTGGTTCCGGCGGGACCCGCGGAGCCGGCCGGTCCGGACCGGGCTCTTCGGCTACGGAGAGGGCGGACTGCTCGCCCTGTACAGCGCGGCCCTCGACGAACGGATCGACGCGGCGGCCGTCAGCGGCTACTTCGGTCCGCGAGAGGAGCTCTGGCGCGAGCCGATCTACCGCAATGTCTTCGGGCTTCTGGAGCAGTTCGGGGACGCCGAGCTGGCCAGTATGGTGGCGCCGCGGCCGCTGGTGATCGAGGCGTCGCGCGGACCCGAAGTCGCCGGTCCGCCCGCACCCGGGCCGGGCCGCGCCGGCGCCGCGCCGGGAAGGATCCTTTCGCCGGGGATCGAGGCGGTCCGCCGGGAGGTCGAGCGGGCGCGGGCCCTGACCCGCCGGCTGCAGCCGGCGCCCCCGAAGCTGGAGCTCTCCGGCGACGGCACCGGCACCCCGGGCGCCGAAGCAGCGCTGAGCCGGTTCCTCGCCGACCTCAGCGGCGGCCGCCTCGCGGGGAGCCGGCCGGTCACGCCGGAACGCTCCGGCATGACGGACACCGCCGCCCGCCAGGAGCGCCAGGTGGCCCAGCTCGTGGAATTCACCCAGCGCGTCATGCGGGCGAGCCCGGAGCGGCGGGCCGAGCTCTGGAAGGAGACCGGCGCAGCCACCGCGGACACCTGGAAAAGCGTCACGGAGCCGCTGCGCCGGCCGTTGTGGGAGGACGTG
>CAYQDT010000411.1:0-4625 GCA_964416225.1 uncultured bacterium | reverse complement strand
AACCTACGGGCATGAAACGCTTCCTCTGGGGCCTCTCACTCGGCGCGGTGGCGGCCGGCACGCTGTTCGGGTCGCTCGTTGGCCGCCGTGCCGCGGCAGCTGGCCCTCCGTCGGGTGCCGCCTCGCCGTCCCATCCAACGACCATCTCCGGTCACCGTTTTGAGGATGCGTCGCTTCAGGTGCGCGTGACGCCGGAGATGATCCGGCACTCGAATACCCGGTACGCGCTGTACTTCCTCGGGGTGCTCTGGAACGCGCTCGCTCTGCTGCTGCTGCTCCGGAGCGGGATGAGCCGCCGCATGCGAGACGTCGCGGTGCGGCACGGGCGCACCGGCCTCCTCCAGGCTTACCTCTATTACGCGCTCTTTAGCCTGGCTTACGGAGCGCTCACGCTGCCCATCGAATTCTACGCAGCCTACCTCGAGCCGCACCAGTATGGGCTGTCCAGCCGGAGCTTTGCCGGGTGGCTGGAAGATGGCGCGAAGGAGTGGGCGCTCTCCGCCGCGCTGGTCCCGCCGGTGCTGGCGCTGTTTTTCTGGACCCTCAAGCGGAGCCCGCGGCGGTGGTGGCTGGGCTTCTGGCTGGCTTCGGTGCCGCTCCTCGTGTTCATGGTGCTGCTCGCGCCGATCGTGATCGACCCGCTCTTCAACACGTACCAGCCGCTCCGAAACGTGGAGCTGCGCGATCGGATCCTGGCGATCGCCCGCCGCGCCGGAATTCAGCGCGGGCGGGTCTTCGAGGTGGACGCGAGCCGGCGGACGAGGCAGGTGAACGCCTACGTTACCGGCATCGGCGGGACGGCGCGGATCGTCCTGTGGGACACGCTCCTGCAGCGGCTGAACGAGGACGAGGTACTGTTCGTGATGGCGCACGAAATGGGTCACTATGCCGAGGGACACGTCCCGATCGGCCTGGCCCTCTCCGTGATGGGTACCGGTGCCGCGCTCTGGATACTGGACCAGGGAATGCTCCGTCTTCAGGCGCGGCGGGGCGCGGAGTGGCAGGTGCGCGGCCGGGACGACCTGGCCTCCCTGCCGGCGTGGCTCCTGTTAGCGACGCTGCTCTCCTTTCTCGCCGCCCCGGCGGCCTGTGCGTTCTCCCGGGTTCTGGAGGAGCGTGCCGACGCGTATGGGCTCCGCCTCACCCGGAATGGGCGCGCCGCGGCCTCCTCCTTCGTGAAGCTCAGCGAGCTCAACCTAAGCCGTCCGGACCCGCCGCCCTTCATTGAATTCTGGATGTTCAGTCATCCCCCGCTTCGGAAGCGAATCGAGCGGGCGCTCGAATATGGCGGGGGGGCAGCGGCCTCGGAGCATCCGGCCCGGCACGACTCACCGCAGTGAGACCGGGCAGGCCGTGCCCCGATGCGGCGCGCTAGCGATGCGAGCCCAGGTAGCTGCACGCCTGACTCACCGTGGGCATTACGTGAGCGATCTTGTCCAGTCCCAATAACTTGAGCGCCCGCTCCACGGGAAGGCACTGGTCCACCAATACCAGGCAGCCGCCCTCCCCGTCCAGACGGTCCGCCGCGGACTGGATCGCCAGGAAACAGGAGGGATCCAGAAAACGCACCTCGCGCGTGTCCACGATCACGTGCGTGTGCTGATTCTCGAGGAGTTCCTCGAACGTTTGCTCCAGCAGTTTTGCCCCGTGCGGCTCGCCCTCCCCCTCGATGCGGATGCACGGGAACCCTTCGACCTGGCTCACATCGATCGCTAACCGCTTCAACCACACCTGCTTCATTACGCTCCGCCCCTGACGGCCCTGGAGGAGACCTCAATACCGGCGCCATTTGTCCGACGGCTGGTTTTGCCCCAAGAGCGGCGAAGGTATACATCGTTTGTGGGCGGGTCCGTTTGTGAGCGGGCAAGCCGCCCAACGGTTCCCCGGAGAGCTCCCGTGAAGAAGGTAAACCGCTACGTCCCGGACGTCCCGCAGCGCATCGCCGATCGTGGAACGGAGGTGGTGGAACGCCACCTGGCCGCCTATGGCGTCAGCCGGGCAGCGGACCTGCCCGAAGAGGGAAAAGTCCGCCTGATGCGAGAACTCCATGGCTTTTTCGGGCGGGAGCTCCCGGAAGGGCTCGCCATGCTGGACCCGAGCGAAGTCGGCTGGCGCGGTGCCCTGCGGCGCCTCTGGGCTCGGCTGACGGGCCGTCGGGGCATGCCCGGGCCCCCGAGACGCTGAGGCAGCGTCCGGTTGCCCCGCGAGTCCGGAAATGCGAAGACTAAACAACCGCGAGCTTCGGCACGGACGAAGCTCGCGGTTGTTTAGATGCTGTCCGAGCGGTGCCTGGAAGCTCGGGCGGCGGGGGCGGTGGTCACCGGCACCGGAGTGCCGGCGCTCGATTCCGCTCAGGCCTTGAACGAGCTGCCACAGCCACAGGTCGACTGCGCGTTCGGGTTCTCGACTTTGAAGCCCTGGCCGAGGAGTGCGTCGTCGACGTAATCCACCTGCGCGCCCTTCAGGTACGGCTGGCTCATCGAGTCCACGAAAACCTTCAGATCGCCGAACTCGAACACCTGGTCATCTGCGGCCGGCTCATTGTCCAGCGCCATACCGTACTTGAAGCCGGAGCAGCCGCCGCCGGCTACGTAGATCCGGAGCCCGGCACTCGGCTGGCCCTGCGCATCCCGGATCTCGCGTACCTTTTCCGCCGCGGCCGGGGTGAGGACGATCGCCGTATTGTCGATGACGTTGAACATGAACTTCCTCTTCTGGATGTGACCGGTGTATCAGCCGAGACCCTATCCGTTTTCCGGGGCGGCACCGGCGCGACCGCGCCGCCCGCGCGGAGAACCGGTCCCACCGTGTCCCGTTCGGAATACTGCCCCAATTATACCGTTCCGAACCGTTTGGGTAAAGGCATCGACCTGCTCGGCGGTCGACCCCTGCTCCACCGTCGCTATCGGGGCACCTGCTCGTCCGCGTGGTAGGAGCTGCGTACCAGCGGACCGCTCTCCACATGCTTGAAGCCCATTTCGAGACCCTCTCGCTTCAGCTGCGCGAACTCGTCCGGGTGGACGTAGCGGAGCAGCGGAATGTGCTTCGCGGACGGGCGGAGATACTGGCCCAGCGTGAGGACGTCGCAGTCCACCTCGCGGAGGTGGCGCATCGCCGTGCGGATCTCATCCAGCTCCTCGCCGACTCCAAGCATCATCCCGCTCTTGGTGACGATGGATGGATCCAGTTCCCGGGTGCGGCGGAGCAGCTCCAGCGAGCGCCGGTACTTCGCCTGCGGGCGCACTTTCTTGTACAGCCGCTCGATACTCTCCATGTTGTGGTTGAGAATGTCCGGGCGGGCCTCCACCACGGCGGCAAGGGCGTCCCAGTTCCCCTCAAAGTCCGGGATCAGGACCTCGATCCCGGTTCCGGGGCACCGCCGGCGGATCGCACGAATGGTTTCGGCGAAGATTTCGGCGCCGCCGTCCGGGAGCTCGTCCCGGTTCACCGAGGTGATGACGGCGAACTTCAGCCCCAGGTGCGCCACCGCCTCCGCCGCGCGCTCCGGCTCTTCGCGATCCAGCTTCTCGGGTCGCCCCGTTTTGATCGCGCAGAAGCCGCACGCCCGCGTGCAGGTGTCGCCCAGGATCATGAACGTGGCCGTGCGGCGCTCCCAGCAGTCGCCGATGTTCGGGCAGCGGGCACTCTCGCAGACCGTGTGGAGGCGAAGGTCCCCTACCAGGCTCTTCAGGTGGTCGAAGTTCCGTCCCACGGGCGCCCGCACCTTGAGCCATTCCGGGCGAACGGGCGCACCGCCGCCGAGCGGCCCCCCAATGCGCACCTCGGGCTGAATGATCGTAAACTCGCTCATACGACTCAGTTCTATCAGTACGCCGGGAGTGCGGATCGGTGAGACCGCGGATCGCCGTCGGCGCGGGTAGGTGGAAGCGGGAGTGGCGCGGAGTGGCGCGGACCGGCCTCCCCGGCCCGTTCACGGGAGCGGGTGACGGGAGCGCAGAAACTCCCGCCACGGATCGATCCCCCGCTTCAGCCGCTCCGGAACATTCCGTAATGTGAAGTCGGCGAGCTGGGCCCCGCGCTCCAGCTCCTCCCAGGAGATGGGACACGAGACGCTCGCTCCCGGTCGGGCACGGACGGAGTATGGGCTCACAGCGCTCTTGCCGCGGGCATTCTGCTCCGCGTCCACGTATACCTGGCCGGGCGCCCGGGCATGTAGCGAGCGCTCCACGGTGGCGGCGTCCGGCGCCCGTCGTGCGACCTCTTCGGCCACCTGCCGGGCGAACGTGTGGACTTCCGCGTACGAAAACCGCGGCAGCAGCGGTACGTAGACATGGAGGCCGCGCGACCCCGACGTTTTCACCCAGCCCGTCATACCCCGCTCCGTGAGGAGCTCGCGCGCCAGCAGCGCTACCCGCACGATCGTTTCCCAGGGAGCCTCGCACGGGTCCAGGTCCAGCACCAGCCAGTCCGGATGTTCCAGGTCTTCCACGCGGGAATGCCACGGGTGCTGCTCGATCGTGCCGAGGTTCGCGAGGTAGAGCAGCGACGCGGTGCCTCGGTAGACGGCATAGTCAATTTCCCGCCCGGTCTCGGCCTCCAGCCGCGCCGTGTCCAGGTACTCCGGACCGCTCTCCAGGTGGTGCTGAAAGAAGGGGTGCTGATCC
>CAYQDT010000410.1:0-4643 GCA_964416225.1 uncultured bacterium | reverse complement strand
GATGGGCGACCTCCGCCCCAACAGGCGCCCGCAGCGAGCGGAAAGCGCCACGAGATGCAAGGGACGCGGGTCCGGTGTGGTCGCAGGGCGGTTCAGTGCGGCGCACAACCGCCCCGGATGCGGGCCGGTGCCGCCCGAATCCAGCCCACGCCGGATCAGCGAGCGCGCTGCGAGTTCTGGAATCGGAGGACTTCCTGGACTTCGGCGTCCGACATGTAGCCAAGCTCCTGGCAGATCACGCCGATCGGCCGGCGGGGCAGCCCGATCCCCTCCTCGTGTACCTGGACCGCGAATGCGTCCAGTGTCTCGCGCGTGGTCAGGAAGCCCATCCACCGGGCGACCGCGCCGAAATGCGCTCCCGGCTGAGGACACGCCCCGGCAGGGCTCGGCGAGCCTTCAGCGGTACCGTCAGCGGTGTAGAACGAAACCTGCTGGGTAGCACTGAGTACGGCAAAGTCGGTCGTCATGGGTCGAGTTCCTTAACAGCTCATTCGGGTGAACGGTCCCGTAGGGATGGAGTCGATCCTCCGTCCGGACCCCATACCTCGTTCCGTGTAGAAAATCGGCGGCGCCGTCACGGCCCTAAGGTGGAACTTTTGCGCTCCGTATCATCCTTGGGATGGAGATCAGGGGATGGAGCTCCGGGGTTGGAGCTCTGGGGTTGGAGTTCCGCGACGAAGACCGCCGCACTGGCACCGGCCGGCGGGGTAACCGGCGGATCCGAAGCAGATTTTGGAGCATGCTGCGGTTGACGGGCGAATCCCGATATCATGCCGGCGAGTTCATCTCTTGCGTTGAACGCACCTGACCCTACGCGGAGGGCTCCGTGAACCACCGTATGCCGTCTCGCTGCACCGGACCCCTGCGCCGTCGTGACCTGCTGCGCCTCGGACTGCTGACCGGGGGCTCGGGGTTGGCGCTGCCCCACCTGCTCGGACTGCGCTCCGCTTCCGCGGCGGTCAATCCGGCGCTTCCGGCCGATACGTCGGTGATCCTCCTGTTCTGCCATGGCGGGCCGAGCCACATTGACACGTACGATCTGAAACCGGGGGCTCCCGCCGAGTACCGCGGCCCCTTCCGACCGATCCGGACCAACGTGCCGGGCATGGAGATCTCCGAGCTGTTTCCGCTGCAGGCAAAGATTGCGGACCGATTCGCGCTCATCCGCTCCGTCGGACACACCAACTTCGGCCACGAGGACGGCGCGCAGGCCTTTATGACCGGGCGTGCGATCCAGGGCGTGAAGAGCAAGCCGGACAATCCGGACTGGATCGCCGTGACCGCGCGCCTTCGCGAGGGGCGGGCGGGCGTGCTTCCGCCTACCATCGGCTTCCCGCCGGTGGAGTTCTCCGGCCCGGGTTTTCTCGGTCCGAGCTATGCACCATTCACGGTGACGGGGGATCCAGGCGCACCCGATTTCAAGGTGCCCAACCTACAGCTGGAGCAGGAAGCCCGGCCGCGTCTCCAACGGCGAGAGCGGCTTAGGAGCGGTGTGGACGCGATGCGCCGGGACCTCCGCGAAAGCACCGCGGGCGCCGCCACGGACCGGTTCTACCAGAAGGCCGTCGACCTGGTCACCAGCTCCGAGGCGGCGCGGGCGTTCGACCTTTCGAGCGAGCCGGATCGGCTGCGGGACCGCTACGGGCGAAACCGCTGGGGGCAGAGCTGTCTCCTGGCGCGCCGGCTGGTAGAGGCCGGGGTAAGCGTGGTCACTGCCGCGCTGTACGCGGTCGACAAGAGCCCGTCCGGGAACTGGGACGACCACGCGGTGAACTGGAACATTTTCGACGCGATGCGACAGCGCGCGCCGTTTTATGACCAGGCCCTGACGGCGCTCATCGAGGACGTGTACCAGCGCGGGCTGGATAAGAAGGTGCTGATCATCGCCACGGGAGAGTTCGGCCGCGGTCCGAAGATCGAGTACTCGAACGGTCGGCCGGGGCGGGACCATTACGCGCACGCCATGTCGATCCTGGTCTCGGGCGGCGGGATGCGGATGGGTCAGGTGATCGGCTCCACCGACTCGCTGGCGGAGCATCCGGATGAGCGTCCGCTGACTCCGGCCAATTTTCTCGAGACGGTGTACCGGCACCTCGGCATCGACACCTCCCTGCAGTTCACCGACAACTCCGGACGCCCACTCCGGATCCTGGACCCCGCGGAGCCGATCACCGAGCTCCTGTAAACCGTCCGGCAGCTGCCGGCGGGACCGGGCCCGCTCCCGCGGCCGGTGCACTCCGTGTGAACCGGCCCCTTCCGGCCGTACCGGCTGCCGGCCGCACCATTCCCCGCACCGTGACCCACTGTCACGCCGGGGCACGAAAAATGGCCCCATCCAGGGTAATTCACGCAGTGATTGTGATATGCATCACTCACACTTCCGCCCGGACCCGCTATTACCCTGACTGGCTGCCCGAACGGTGCCGGAAAATGGTCGCCCGTCTCCCAAGCAAGAAGGCCTGCCGGCGTGTCTGTCAGGGCAGGGAGTCCGCAATCCGTCCCGGCCTCGCCGTCAGATGCGGGCTGCCGAGCGACCGGGTGAGAAGTGCTGTGCGTGCGGGTGGGGCGCGACCCATCGCTGCCTGTGGGCCGGCTAGCGGTTTCCGCCCAACAAACCAAACCACCCCGGCACATGGGTTCGGATGCGGCTCCCGCTGGGGTCGCTTCCCAGTGCGTGCAGCGACCCGGAAACCCGCATCCGGCGAAGCGGTGGCCCCTCCCCCGCGAGGGACCGCTCGAGGCAGCCAGCCATCAATGCTCGTTAGAGCCACGATCCGGAAGAGGTACCTCGAATGCACTTTTCGCGTGCTTACCTGTTCGCCGCGGCCGGCGCACTACTCACCGTGGGAAATGTCGCGCTGGCCGGTCACAGTGAGCCGGCGGAACCGCTGTTCCGGAACCGGTTCGGAGCGGCGCAGACGCTCTCGGCGCAGGGCCGGATCGATCCGGCCAACCCGTTTTTTCAGCCACTGGGAAGCAACGGGCGCGCCTGTGTGAACTGCCACGAGCCGGCGGCTAACTTCACCATCACGCCGTCCCAGATTCAGGCAAAGTTCGAGGCGACCCACGGGATGGACCCGCTGTTCCGCCCGAACGACGGGTCCGACTCGCCCCTGGCGGATCTCGCCACGGAAAGCACCCGCCGGGCCGCCTGCGGCATGCTGCTGACCAAGGGGCTGATTCGCGTCGGTCTCCCCATCCCGGCAAACGCCGAGTTCCGCCTGGCGGAAGTCGACGATCCGTACGGGTATGCCTCGGCCTCGGAGCTCTCCCTCTTCCGGCGGCCGCTTCCGTCCACCAATCTCCGCTTCCTGAGCGGAGTCATGTGGGACGGCCGCGAAGGCAAGCCGGGGCCGGGAACGGAGCTCCGCACCCTTCTCGAAAACCAGGCGGTGAATGCAACGCTCGGGCATGCTCAGGCGGCGGCACCGCCGACTCCCGAACAGGTCCAGGCCATCGTGGATTTCGAGCTGGGACTCACCACGGCGCAATTCCGGGACACCTCCGCCGGCGAGTTGCATGCCGCGCGCGCAACGGGAGGACCCGCAGCGCTGGTGGTTCAGCCGTTCTACCTGGGCATGAATGATGTCCTCGGAGCGGACCCGACGGGCGCGCCCTTCGCCGCTGCCGCGATGACGCTCTTTCAGGCCTGGGGACAAACGCGCGGCGCGGATCATGCGCGGGCCCGGGCGCCCCGGTCGGACGAGCCGCGGCGTGACGACGCACGCGCCGCGGTGGCGCGCGGCGAGGCGCTGTTCAACAGCGCGCCGATCCAGATCACGGGCGTGCGCGGGCTCAACGATGACCTGGGCCTGACTGTCGTCCGCGGCACCTGCACCACGTGCCACGACTCGCCCAACGTGGGGCACCATTCCGTAGCGCTGCCGATCGACATTGGCCTCACCGATGCCGGCCGGCGCACACCCGATCTACCGCTCTATACCCTGCAGAACCTCGTCACCGGTGAGCTGCGTCGCACGACGGACCCGGGACGGGCGCTCATCACCGGAAAATGGAGCGACGTCGGCAAGTTCAAGGGGCCCATCCTCCGGGGTCTCGGCGGCCGGGCACCGTACTTCCACAACGGGTCGGCGGCAACGCTGCAGGAGGTTCTGGCGTTCTACGACACGCGCTTTGGGATCGGCTTCACGCCGCAGGAGAAGGCGGATCTCGTCGCCTTCCTCTCGGCCCTCTAGGCTCGGACGCGGCAGGCGCCGGCGGATCCTCCACCGGCGCCTGCCGCGGCGAGAAGCGACCGGCCGCGGGGATGGGGCGCCCCCCGGTTCTCAGTTGGCGGGCGGCGTCAACGGCCGCAGCTTGAGGTCGCGGAAGTAGACTTCACCGCCGTGGTCCTGAAGCGCGATATGACCCCGGGCGGAGGTAGCGAAGCCAGGGACCGACCGGTACTTGCTCTGGGCGATCAGCTCCCGGAACGGCTCGCTGCGCAGGTCGAACTCCACGATCTTGACGCCGTTCAGCCAGTGCTCCACATGGGAGCCGGACGCCAGGATGCGCGAGGAGTTGAACTCGCCCACGGGTCGCACCACCTTCTGGCTCGGTGCGATGACGTCGTAGAGTGATCCGGTAACGTGCTTGGGAAACTTCCCGTCGCCGTTGCGGCCATCATCGAGCATCTGATACTC
>CAYQDT010000409.1:0-4645 GCA_964416225.1 uncultured bacterium | reverse complement strand
CGCCACCCGGGTGAACCTGCAGACCGCCATGACGCAGGGCGCCGGCGGCCAGACGCTCCCGGCGAGCATCTCGGACGCAAACCTGGAGCAGACGCTGCGGCGCTGGAAAAGCCGTGAGCGCAACAATCAGCTTGCGGTCCGGCTGATCTTCCCCAGCACCGCCGTGAACGTGAGCGGAGATCGGCTCTCGCAGCTTCCGCCCCACATCGTGGACGTGATGCGCAGTGGGAAGTCGACCGGCTTCCGCATCGAGCGGGACGAGACCAAGCAGCTTCAGGACACGGACTACATCGTGCAGGGTCTCCAGACGCTGAGCCTGACGGTGGAGCGCAAGAACTACCTGGAGCGGCCCCGGGGCGCCGAGCCGCACGGCGCGCTGCAGTCGGACGGCGCCTCCGCTGGGGCTGCCGGCGGTGCGCCCGGCAACTCGCTCAGCGCGGGAGACGGCGAGGACCCGGAGAGCCTGAGCACGCTCCGCTTTACGGTGGACGGCCAGCCGCGCACCCTCCATCTGCAGCGGTACTTCACTCCGGAGCTGGAAGAGCTGGAGCTGGAGCGCAAGGAGAAGGAGGCTGAAAAGGCTGCGAAGGGCGGGAAAGCCTCCCACAGCGCCGCCAAGCCGGCCCGGGATACGCGAAAAGACGCGCCGGCGGAACACACTGCGGCGGCGGACAGCGGCGCTGCGGCCGCCAAGCCTGCCGCCGCGGAGGACGCGAAGATCGTCGGACGGCAGGCCCTCATCTGGACGCAGACCTCACAGTCCGACTTCGAGCGAGGAAAGCTGCAGAACGCCGCGGTGACCACCAGCGGCGAAGTGCGGCTGGCACCCGGCCTGCAGCTGGTGCACGAGACGGACCAGCAGTTCGTCTGGAGCGTGGTGGCGGCCAACGGAGCGCTCTACGCCGGGACCGGCAGCGGGGGCGAGATCGTTAAGATTGACGCGCAGGGGAACGGCGCCCCGTTCTTTAAGTCCGGCGAGCTGGAGATCCACGCGCTGGCCAGGGATGCGGCCGGCAATCTGTACGCGGGCACCAGCCCAAACGGCAAGCTGTTCCGCGTCTCCCCGGACGGCAAGGGAACCGAGCTGCTCTCGATGAACCAGGGCGACAGTCTGCCGGAGAACGGCGGCAAGTTCGTGCTGGCGCTCGCCACGGCAGAGGACGGCACCGTGTACGCGGGGACCGGCCCGACGGGGCAGATCTACCGGGTGCGGCCCGGCGCGGATCGGGCGGAGCTCTACTGTACGCTGCCGACAAAGAGCGTCACCACGCTCGTCGCGGCGCCCGGCGGGAAGCTGTACGCCGGAACCGCCGATGACGGCGCCATCTACCGGGTGGAAAACGGCGCGGGAACCATTGTCTACGACTCCGATCAGGCCGCGATCACCGGGCTCGCGCTGGATAGAGCGGGTAATCTCTACGCTGCGTCGGCTCCCGCGGGTGAGATCTTCCGGATCGACCGGGAGGGCACGCCGCGCGTGTACTACAGCCGGACGCATGGCAATCTCTACGGCCTGCAGATCGACCCGGCCGGCAACCTCTACACCTGCACGGCCAACACCCTGCTCCGGATCGAGCCGAACGGGAGCGCGACGCTGCTGGCGGACCATCGCCGCGCGCAGTTCACGAGCCTGGTCTGGGACGATCAGGGTCATCTCGTGGCGGGCAGCGCGAACATGGGCGGCGTCTACCGCCTGACGCCCGCGGCCTCCGGAAGCTTCGAGTCGACGATCCATGATGCCAAGCTGCCTGCGCGCTGGGGCCGCGTCCGCTTCACCGGGGTGGCTCCGGCGAACTCCGCGCTCAAAATCGAGACCCGCAGCGGAAATACGCCGGTTCCTGATGGAAGCTGGAGCGCCTGGCAGGAGCCGCACGAGGACCACAGCAGCCTCTTTGTGTCCAGCCCGGAGGCCCGCTTCCTCCAGTACCGGGTCCTGTTCACCGCGCAGAGTGGAGCACCCGCGCTGCGCGACATTTCCATCGCCTACCTGCCGCGTAACCAGGCACCGCGCCTCACGCTCGCCTTCCCGCTGGGCGGCGAGATCTTGAAAGGCACCCAGACCTTCAAGTGGAGTGCGGTCGATCCGGACGGCGACACGCTCACCTATGACATCTCGTATAGT
Organism: uncultured bacterium; assembly: GCA_964416225.1. Classification (GTDB taxonomy): domain Bacteria; phylum Armatimonadota; class SYMT01; order SYMT01; family SYMT01; genus CAYQDT01. Next base: position 2,523 of record CAYQDT010000409.1, on the reverse strand, counting down.
GCGGACGGCGGGCGCACCTGGAAGGCGGTCGGCGAAAAGACGGGCAAGGCGGAGACCACCGCTCCTGTGGCCGGAAGCGCCACTCCACAGATCTCCCGTTCCAGCGCCGAGGAGGCGCTGCAGCGCTACAAGGCCACATTGGACAAGGACCCTTCACTGACCCCGGCCCAGCGGGACGAGATGCTGAACAAGGCGCGCGCAATGGTCGACCGGTTCGTGCAGGGGAGCGGTGCTCCGGCTGCCGACGCCGCCAGTCCCGCCGCGCCCGCCTCCGGCAGCCCGACCGGCAGCACGCGGCAGGCGAGCATCCAGTGGGACACGAAGAGCGTTCCGGATGGCGTTTACCTGATCCGGGTCACGGCGTCCGACCGCGCGAGCAACCCGAGTGACGCGCTCTCCGACACGAAGACCTCCGAGCCGCTGGTGGTGTGCAACACACCGCCGCAGCTCTTCGTCTTCGAGAAGGGGATCACCGTAAACCCCGACCGGACCGCTTCCGTGACGGGCGTCGCTACCGGACGCGTGGCGCTCAAGGGCGCGCAATACCGGATCGGCAGCGGCGAGTGGACGGCGATTGACGCGGAAGACGGACTCTGGGACGGGCCGTTCGAGTCGTTCCGCTTTACCATCCCCGCCGCCCCTTCCGGTGAGCAAACGGTGGAGGTGAAGGTGGTAGACGTAGCTGGGAACGTGAGCACCACCAAGGTCCGCTACCGGGTGCCCTGAACCAGGGCGACACGCAGGAAAGCGAGAGGAAGCCTCCGGCACATGCCGGGGGCTTTTCTCATTTCGGTGCCGCTTCCGTGCCGCGAGCGGCCGCGCGCCGGTCCCCGCCACAAACCCACGAAGGTGAGGACGCATGAAAACGGGAATGCAGGGGCACACGCGATACGAAACGGCGGCGCCCGACGCGGCTCATCCGCGTTCGCGCGGGTCCTGGTTCACCTGGGCGTGATTCCTCGCCGTGGCGGGAATAGATACCGGTGCCCGGCCGGGGCCGAGCGCCGATGGTGGAGACGCTTATGGATCCGATTGAAATTGCCGTCACTCTGGAGCTTGGCGACATCATTCTCGCGGTCGTCGGCGGCTTCGCCACCTGGCTGCACCACCGGCACGCCAAGGCGGCCCGGCAGCAGCGGGCCCGACAGCATCAGGCGCTCATCGCGCAGCAAGAGCGGCAGCACCGTGCGCTCGCCGCGCAGCAGGAGCGGCAGCACCAGGAGCGGATGGAGCTGATCCGGCAGACCCAGGATGCAAACTGCGCGGATGGCTTGCCGGCGGAGGTGGGCGCCCGGCGCGGATAATTCGTTTCACGCGTGCGGACCGCCGGCTTTTCGGTGTTTCGGGCCGCCCGCAGCGGGGAAAACACCGCTTATCCCAGATTTGAGCGTGCGCTGGCTATTCATCTGGGATTTTGCACATGTGCGTTCGGGTGGGCGACCACTCACTGATCAGGGGGAAACGGTAATGGCTCTCGAAGACCTTGGCGAATCTCTCGAAGGCAAAGGATGGTGGGGAGTGGCCATCGGCGCGGTCGTCCTCGCTCCGATGGTGATCCCGGCCGTTGCCCGCGGGCTCCGGCCGGTCGCGAAGGAAGCCGTGAAGGGGTATCTCGCGCTGTCCGAACGGGCCCGTGAGATGATGGCGGAGAGTGGCGAGCAGTGGCAGGACCTCGTGGCGGAGGCCCAGTCCGAGTACAGCCACCGCCACAACAACTCCGAGATGATGCTTCTGGAAGCGGACGGAGAAGGCGCGGCCGGAGCCACCGGGGCACATGAGGAGCCGGCCGGCGCGGGCGAGGAGCGATCCCGCCGCTCGCATCGCGCCCACAAGCCGGAGGCCGGCGAGGGTGAGCCTGCGGCAGCGTGAGCGAGATGGTGAACGAGTCGCGGCCCGATACGCAGGCGGAAGCGGGAGCATCGCCTCTACCGCGCATGCTTCCGATTCATGTCGTGGCGGGCCGCCTGCGGCTGCGCTGCCCGGGCCTGCGCTCCTCCCCGGCATGGGCCGGCGAGCTGCAGGCCATCGGCAATCGTCTCCCCGGGATTGAGCGGGTGGAGGTCCGGCCGGCGACGGAGTCCGTGGTCTTCCGGTACAGCCTGGAGGATGTCACTCCGGCGGCCTTCCGCGCCGCGCTGGAGAGCGCGATCGAGATTGCCGAGCCCGAGCCACCCTCTCCCACGGCGGCGGCCCCGAGCGGTCCGGTCGGCGCGCAGATGATTCAGGCGCTCCAGCGCTCGTGGTTCGACGCCGACCGCAAGGTGCTCGAGGCAACCGGGGGGACGCTGGACGTCCGCTCCACCGTCCCCTGGGTCCTGCTCGTCATTGCGGTCCGGCAGATCACCGCGTACGAAAGCCTCGCCGTGATCCCCTGGTACACGGCCTTTTCGTACGCACTCCAGGCTCTGCTCCGCTACCCCAACGACCGACCCGTTCAGCAGCAGCCCTGGCTGTCTGCGGATTGACGCCCCGAACGCTGCCGTCACCGGATCGAGGGACCGCGATGTCCGGCGAGCCGCATCC
>CAYQDT010000408.1:1686-4646 GCA_964416225.1 uncultured bacterium | reverse complement strand
GTGTCCGGCATCAACCGGCTCGTCTACGATCTTACGTCCAAGCCGCCAGGTACCGTGGAATGGGAGTAGGGTCCTCCGGATCCAATACCGGAGGGGGCCGCGACGCCGCTTGCCGCACCCGGAAATGACTCGCCGGGCGCGGCTCTCGCCCGGAGGCCGCGTTCAGGGAGCTACGCCCATGCCAACCGTCCCAGGCCGGGATCCCCAACTGCAGCCCGAGGCGCACCCCGGCCTGCATCCCGACCTGGACGGGGTGCTCATCACCGCGGAGCAGATCCGGCAGCGGGTTCGCGAGCTCGGGGAGGAGCTTTCGCGTGACTACCGCGGCCGGGAGGTCCACGTGGTGAGCGTGCTCCGGGGAGCTTCCATTTTTACAGCGGACCTCCTCCGCGCGCTCTCGGTCTCCACCGTCCTCGACTTCATCGCGGTCTCGAGCTACGGGTCCGATACCCGCTCCTCGGGCGTGGTCCGCATCCTCAAGGACCTGAACGAGAACGTCGAGGGGGCCCACGTGCTGCTCGTCGAGGACATCATCGACACCGGCCTGACGCTCAACTACCTGGCGGGCATGCTGCGCGACCGGAAGGTTGCCAGTCTCGAGGTGTGCGCGCTGCTGGACAAGCCGGACCGGCGGGAAGTGGAAAGCCGGGCACGCTATGTCGGTTTCACGATTCCGAATGCCTTCGTGGTGGGATACGGCCTCGACTATAATCAGCGGTACCGCGGGCTCCCCTATATCGGTACGTTGAGGCCGGAGATTTACGGCGGACGTTAGGGACCGGCGCGTGTTGGGAACATAGATGTCAGGTAGACGCCCCAACCAGCCCGTGTTAACATCGTAACAAGTATAACCCCTCCCTTCCCTGGCGTTTCCCCTTCCCCTCTCTTAAACGCCGTCCTTCTGTGGATTCCCCGCGGCCGAACAGGCCCGTCGATCCTCATGGTCCGGTGAGGCACCAATGGAACTTGCCGAGCTTGAAACAAAGAGCGTCGAGGAGCTGCAGGGCATCGCGAAAGAGCTCGACATCGAGGATGCCGAACGCCTTCGCAAGCGCGACCTGACCTTCAAAATCCTCCAGACGCAGGCCGAGAATAGCAACCTGGTTTACGGCCAGGGAGTCCTCGAGCTCCTGCCGGACGGCTGGGGTTTTCTCCGCCACGATAATTTCCAGCCCGCGCCGGACGATATCTACGTCTCCCAGTCCCAGATCAAGCGCTTCGGGCTCAAGACCGGAGACTGGGTCAGTGGGCAGGTCCGGCCGCCGAAGGAGAACGAGAAGTACTACGGACTCCTGCGCGTGGAAGCGGTGAACCAGATGGAGCCGGAGCTGGCCCGCAACCGGCGGGATTACAGCGAGCTCACCACCGTCTATCCACGCGAGCGGATCGTTCAGGAGACCACGGGCGACAATATCAGCTCGCGCTTCATCGACCTGATCGCTCCCATCGGCAAGGGACAGCGCGGCCTCATCGTGGCACCGCCCAAGGCGGGCAAGACCACGATCATCAAGCAGATTGCGAACAGCATCGCCATCAACCATCCGGAGATCTTCCTGATCGTGCTCCTGGTGGACGAGCGCCCGGAAGAAGTGACGGATATCCGCCGCTCCGTAAAGGGCCAGGTGGTGAGCTCTACCTTCGACGAGCTGCCGGAAAACCATATGCGGGTGGCGGATATGGTGCTGGAGGAAGCCAAGCGTCTCGTCGAGAGCAAACGGGACGTCGTGGTGCTGCTGGACAGCATCACGCGCCTGTCGCGCGCGTCCAACCTGACGGTCAACCCCAGCGGGCGCACGCTCACCGGCGGCCTGGACCCGGCCGCGCTCTACCGGCCGAAGCGGTTCTTCGGAGCGGCGCGCTGCATCGAGGAGGGCGGCAGCCTGACCATCCTCGCCACGGCGCTCGTGGATACCGGCAGCCGGATGGATGACATGATCTTCGAGGAGTTCAAGGGGACCGGCAACTGGGAGGTCCACCTGAGCCGGGAACTGCAGGAGCGCCGCATCTTCCCGGCCATCGATATCAAGAGGTCCGGCACCCGCCACGACGAGCTCCTTTACGACGAGGCGACCCTCAAGCAGGTCTGGAAGCTGCACCGCGCCCTCGCCGCGCTGGATACCGTTCAGGCCACGGAGCTGCTGATCGACCGCCTGCGCAATACGCGCAGCAATGAGGAGTTCCTCCGCATCGTCGACAAGACGCTGCGAGACGGCGGCGAATAACCGGTCCGTCTCTTCCCCCGCATCGGGACCGGCGCCCGGGTTCTCTGAGCCCGGGCGCCGTTGTCCGTTCGGGCGGCTGCCGGATGGGACCGCCGCCGGACGGTCTATCGGTCCTCCGCCCGCGCACTTGCCGGGCACTCCGCAGGCCGATCTCCGACAGGCACGCGTCGGGCGAACACGGCTGACGCCGGGGTGGGAAGGAATGTCCGGATCCGCGCGAACCTCCGGCTTCTCCAGGCACCCCGGCTCTCGGGAATGAAGCCCGGAGGCCAGCGCGTCGTCTGGTCATATCGTGCGAGCTTCAGGTTGACGCCATCCAGCCGCGCTCCGCGAAAGTCCGCGTGGAGGAGGTCGCAGCCGGACAGGTCGGCGTTCCGGAGATCGGCCTGCTGCAGGTTAGCTCCCATCAGACACGCATGGCCGAGCTGAGCGCCGCGGAGGTCGGCGCCCCGCAGGCTGGCGCGCACTAACTCGGCATTGGCCAGGTGGGCATGCGCCCACTGTTTTCCCGACAGGTTCGTGTCGCTGAGCTCGGCATTGTCGAGGCGCACCGGCTGACGGCGGGAGGCGGAACAGCAGCCAAGGATCACCACGGCAACGGGTACAAGCAGCTTTTCGGCGCGCATGCTGTTGCGGTTTCCAGTTGAAGCGTCCAATTGCATGCAAATTGAACCGCGGCCAGCCGCCTCTCCTTCGGTAAATCGCCGGATCACCGCGCCCTGCCGCCCGTCCGGGAAG
>CAYQDT010000408.1:0-1676 GCA_964416225.1 uncultured bacterium | reverse complement strand
CCGTGGGGCCCGCCATCGTCCGCTCCGGCGGGCGTGGGGCGAGACGGATCCGTGCCCCCCGGATAGTGGCGCACCACGAGCCGAGCTTGTTCTTTTTTTCACAGGCAGGGGATGCGCTGGCCATCATCATGGAAAGCGTCAGGGGATGAGGCATCCGCCTCCCAGAGCAACCCCGGCCCTCGAAGGAGCAACCCCCATGCCGACGGTCACCCGTACCCGCCTTCATACCAGCATCGACCCGGCAGCGGCGATCGCCCGCTGCCGGGAGCTGCTCGCACGGAACGGTCAGCCCCAGCAGGGACCGGCCGCACGGCGCTCCAGTTTGCTTCCGTGGTCCGCCGCCGAGGGAGCCGTTGAGGGAGTCGTCGAAGCCGGTACTCCAGCGGAGGACGCCGTCCATCTCTGCCACGAGGGCGGCGTGGTGTACCTGACGGCCCACGCGAGTGCCGCCGGGGCGGGCTTCACGGGAACGCTGCTGGTGAACCAGGATGGAATGATCCGGGAGATGATCGCACTGGGTACGGAGGGCGACACGTCCTGGACGCGCATCTGCCGAGGGCAGATCCGGTTCCACGTGGCTCCCACTTCCGGCAGCCTGGCGCTACTGTTCAAGCTGAGCGGGGGGGCGCGGCTGGTGCTGACCGCCACGAAAAACGGCGCCGCGGCCGGAGTCCCGATCTACATCGGCGCGCAGGCGGCACCCGTCGAAAAGCCTGCCGCGATCTTCGACCTGAAACAGTGACCCCCGCCGGGTCCAGGGGCCCCGTGCCCGATCGTCATACCCGCTCTCCGGAACCGCAGGCACCCACGAAAACGGGTGCCTGTTCACGGCGGGCGTATCCTTCCCGTTCCAGAACAGGCACCCGTTCCAGCGTTGACCGCTCGGGCTGCTAACCGGCCGGATCGGCGGGCTTCTTAGGGGGCGGGGCCGCCGCCCGGGGCTGCTGGGCCTTTGCCCCGGCCTTTCCGACCGTCACGGTGACGGGCAGCGTGGGGGATGAGGGGTCCGGCTTCCCGGCCGGGTTCAGCGGCGCGCCCTTCGCGCCCTTCGCGCCCTTGCCGTCACCGTCCTTGTTACCCCGCCGGTCGCGCCGGGAGCCCCGCTCATCCATGAACTCCCGCTCCTCCTGGTTCGGGCGAAGATTTTCCGGCTTGATGTCAAGGGGCCTGGCAAACGGCGCCTGGAGCACCTTGAGCGGGTCCACCTGCAGGCGATCTCGCTCATACCGGCGGATATCGTCCGCGTCTCCCGGCTGCTTCACGATGTGCGGTGTGATGAATACCACCAGCTCCTGACGGCTCTTGTCCCGCGTGGTGTTCCGGAACAGGTTCCCGATGACCGGGAGATCGCCCAGGATGGGGACCTTGTTGACCGTCTTCTGCTGATTGCTGCCGATGATGCCGCCGAGCACCACCGTCTGGTCGTCCTGCACGATCACCGTGGTGCCCGCCCGCCGGTTGGTGGTTCGCGGGGCCGTCTGGCCCGGCGCCACCGTAACGAACTCAATCAGGGAGTTCACCACCTGGTCGATATCCATCAGGATGTGGTTACCGGGCGAGATGTGCGGCGTCACGTTCAACGTGATGGAGACATCCTGGAACGCGGTGGAAGTCTGCGCGATGCCGCTGGTAATGGTCGTCTGGCCGGCGTAGGGGATGCTTTCACCGATCGTGAT
>CAYQDT010000407.1:2851-4654 GCA_964416225.1 uncultured bacterium | reverse complement strand
AGCGCCCCTTTTTCGTCTTTTCCCTTGACAGCGAACACCGTTGCTCCGTGGTGAACTTCTCCCCTCCGTGCTCTCCGCGTCTCCGTGGTGAGAATTTCCGTGGTGAAAACCGTCAGCGCACAACCGCCCCGGTATAATGCAGCTAGTCCGCGGCCCTCCGGCCGCACGCTTCCGGCTCTTACGATGCATCGGTTTCGGAGATTCCGCTTCAGGCTTTCGCTGCTGCTGCTCCTGGCGATGGCAACCGCCATCGGCGGGCTGCCGGCGCTGGCCGTGGCGGCGTGTGGCGGCGGGCTGGCGTCGGGAGCCGGATCACACCGCGCGTGCCCGCCGGCCATGGCTCGCTGCGAGGCGAGCGGCCGGACCGCCTGCGGCTGCTGCGGCGCCCGGGCGGCGGCCGGATCGGCGACCGCCCGCCTGCGTCGCGCGGCTTCCTGCGGCTGCGTGCTGGACGCCCCGGCAGCCCCGGCGGCGCCCGCCCGGACAGAGCTCCTCGCCGCCCGCCCCGATCTCGCGCTTCCCGGAGCTGCAGCGGTGCGGCTGCCGGCTCCGGAGCGGCTGCTCTGGGGCGCGGTCTCACCCAGCACGGGCCCACCCCGGTCCCGTCACTGCGGATCCCTGGCCTCACGTGCCCCGCCGCTCTCGCACGCCTACCGCGTGTAGGACGAGAGCGCCCTTCCTTGCCGGACCCGCCTCGGCCCGCCCCGTTACCGGCGGCCGCCGTACCGGCATCTCCAGCCTTCTCTCCTACTGCCGCTTCCGCTCGCCGCGCCGCTTCCGGCCACCGGTCCGCGCCCGTCGAGTGGTCAGTTGCCCCTCCGCGGCTCGCGCGGCCGGGGCAAGTCCGACAGGCGATCCGCGCCGGCCCCTATCCGCCGGTGCTCTGGAGAGAATTCGATGAATACCCGCATGACCGTTTCCCGCCGGCTGCTGCTGGCGGCTGGCCTGGCCGCGCCCCTGGGCACCGGCTGGGTCGGACCCCTGCTCCGGCCGGCCTCGGCCCACCAGGCCGCATGTCCCATTTGCAAGCTGGACGTCCCGCAGGACACGGAGACGCAGGATAACGAGGTGGCGATCCGCTCCGGACGGAAGCGCATCGAATACCGCTGCGTCTGGTGCGCCCTGAACGATGCGAAGACCTACACCGGCGACATCAGCATCCTCGCGCCGTCCGACGTGAAGGGAAAGCCGGTCCTGCTCACCCGCACCGGCGGGAAGTGGTCCGCCCAGCCGGACGGCGCCCTGTTCGTCGGCGTCAAGGTGCCGCACCAGGAGTGCCCGCTCGGCTACCGCGCGTTCACCGGCAAGGCGGCTTTCGAGGCGTGGGTCCGGAAGAACCACGCGGTCGTCGGCGATGCCGCCCCGCTCTCGCTCGGCCAGATGGTCGACCTCGCGAAGTAGTCCGGCGGGGCCGCGAACACGGCCCATCCCTGGGGAAACGACTGATGAGCACGCATTGGACCACCTGGACGGCGCTCGCGCTGGCGTGCGGCCTGACCCTCTCCGCAGCCGGCGGCGCCGCGGGGGGAGCCGGGCCGGCTTCGGCCCGGACCGCCGCCGTCCTGCCCGCGCTCCCGGAGCACCTCCCGGGCTGGCTCGGCAATACGCAGGGGAACCGCATCTTCTACCGGCGCGGGCCTTACAACTTCGCCGTGTACCAGCTCAAGCCGCTCGCGCGGGACCTGAACGCCGTGGCGGTCGGCCACGCGATGGCGTACGAGGACCTGGTCACCGGGAAGGGGAGCCGTCTGGAGACGGTTACCTTCGACCGGATCAACCGGGTACTGAACCACCCGCCGGCCC
>CAYQDT010000407.1:0-2841 GCA_964416225.1 uncultured bacterium | reverse complement strand
TCTCCCACGTTCGGACGGAAGTACGGGGTGCTGGAGCAGGTCTTCGACTGGACCCACACGCTCCACGCGCAGACCGTGGACGTCCTCGCCAGCCCGAAGCTCACGAATGCGGAGAAGGACCGGGAGATCGACCGCCTCTGGAAAAACTACTTCGACAGCGTGCCGTACGCGGTGTCGCCGCTGCCGATGAACATGGCCTTTCTGGACAGCCAGCCGTACAGCGGCGCGTTCCGGAAGAAATATCCCCGGGTGAACGGCCTCTTCTGGGGCTACCACTGGCTCCAGGGCGCGATGTACGACCTCCTCTACCGCGTGCCGCCGGACCAGCAGCGGGCTTCCTACGAAGTGCTCGGCGAGCGGTACCACCGGACCGAGCTGTACCGCACGGACCGGCCCTTCATGCCGATGTTCGCCGAAGTCAGTCCGACGTTCGCGGCCCGGTTCCCCCGGATCGCCAACGCCTTCGACAACCTCCACATGCTCCATGATATGGTCAACGACATTCTCAGCAGTGACTGGATCCCGGAGCCGCAGAAAGTGGAGCAGGTGAAGCGCGCCGTCTGGCTCGTCTCCGCCGCGGCCCACCGGGGTGAAGAGCCGGGTCACGCCTCCGCGGACGGCATGCATGACCACCGCTTCTTCGCCGGGATGCCGGGGATGGGACTCATGAAGGGGATGACCCCCGAGCTGATGTGGATGGAAGGGCAGGGCTGGATGAGCCTGGCCGAGTGCCACCACTGCTCCATGCCGCTCTGGGAGGGGGAGGAGGCCTGGCGCAATCCCACCGTCAGCGCGGAGGGCTGGACCATGCGCGTCCGCTGCCCGCTCTGCGCCCGGGACATGTCCGCGGAGACGAAAGGTCGCGCCGTCCTCCACATTCCCACGGAAGACCCGGACCGGCTGCTCGTGGTCCTCTCGGACGAGCAGGGAAACCTGAAGGGCAGCCTGCCGGAAGCCGTTTTCCTGGAGAAGGAGGCCAGCCACGCCGGCTGCGACGGCTGGTCCCGCGCGTTCACCTCCCGTTCCGCCTTCGACGCGTACCTGAAGGCGCATCCGGAGTATGCCGGCGCGCGGGCGCTCTCCTTCCCGGACTGGGCGCAGCGCCAGGGTCAGAAGCCGGGTACTTACTCCCGGCCGCAAGGGCCCGTGGAAAACCCGTACGCGGCGCCCGCCGTTCCGGCGAAGCAGGGGGAGGGAGAGCGATGACCCGCCTGCTCCCTGCCGGCGCGCTCGCGCTGCTGCTGGCGGCGCCCGCGCTGGCCACGGACCACAACAACCTGGACTCCGGGCGCCCGCTCCGCTTCGACGATGCCGATCCGATCGCCTTTCGCGAGCAGGACCTGGACCTGGGGCTCCGCCTCGCCGTGCCCCGCGGCCGGCCCCTCGGCTTCGGCGGCGAGGCGGAGTACCTCTACGGCTTCGGTCTGAACTCCCAGTTGATGGTGGGGCTGGATCCCTCCCTCGGCGGACGGGCGGGCAGCGGCCGGACCGGCTTCGACGTCGGCGACCTCACCCTCGGGGCGCTGCACCAGCTCCACCGGGAGCATGGCGGCACGCCCGCCTTCGCCCTGCGGGGCGACGTGGCCCTCCCGACCGGGCGCGGCAGCCGCGGCGCGGACCTCCGGCTGCGGGGCATCTGGAGCAAGAGCGTCCACCAGTATGATCGCCTGCACCTGAACGTGGACCTCTCCGCGGGCACGAACCCGCGGCGGGGGGACCGGCCGCTCAATCCGGGCGTCATCCTGGGCTACAGCCATCCGCTCGGCTACCCGCGCCGCTTCAACCGCACCGCCGTTGCCGAGCTCGGCGTCCAGGCGGGGCCTCGAAGCGGAACGGGCCCGATCCTCACCGTGGGAATCGGGCTGCGCCAGCAGGTGACGGTCCGCTCCGTCTTCGATCTCGGCATCGAGTCGGATGTGGGCGCCTTCAACGGCGCCCCCGGAGACCGGCTCCGGCTGGTTGCCGGCTACTCCACCGCGTTCTGAACGGGCTTCCACCCCGTTTTTCTCAATCTTTCACCCGTTCCGAAAAAGGATTACCCGTGATGAACCGGATCTGGATCGCACTGCTCCTTCTGGGGGCACTCCTCGGGGCGCTCGTCACCCCACCCGCGCCGGCCTGGGCGCACGACGTGAAGGACCCCGTTTGCCGGATGACGGTCGATTCGGACACGGCGAAATTCCACTACAAGCTGGGAAACAAGACCTTTTACTTCTGCTCGAAGGAATGCGAGAACAAGTTCAAAACCGCGCCGGAGAAATATGACCGGCTCGCCAGCCAGCTCGAGAAGAACGATCTCCACGACTACACCGTGGAGCTGAAGACGGACGGGGCGCCGGTCGCCGGCCGGCCGGTGAAAATGGAGATCGCCATCCGCTACGCGGACACGAAGGAGCTGGTCAACGAGTTCGAGCTGGTCCACCAGCGGCTGCTCCACTTCATCATGACCACGGAGGACATGTCCTGGTTCGAGCACCAGCATCCGGTGCGCGGCGAGGACGGCCTCTTCCGCCTTACCTGGACCTTCCCCCGGCCCGGCAAATACCGCCTCTACGCGGACTTCACGCCCGCGGACGGCGACAACCAGGTGAAGCCGCTCGCGCTCACGGTGGGCGGCGGGTCGGCGGTGACCCACCCGCTGGTGCCGGATACCACCCGGGTAAAGCAGATCGGGGATCTCCGCTTCGAGCTGCAGGTGCGGCCCGGGGCGCCGCTCCGGATGGAGCAGCCGGCCCTCCTCACCTACACCATCCGGGACCGCCGCGGGCGGCCGGTTCGAGACGCGCAGCCGTATATCGGCGCGATGGGACACCTCCTGGCGATCAGCGCCGACGGTAAGGA
>CAYQDT010000406.1:0-4665 GCA_964416225.1 uncultured bacterium | reverse complement strand
GCGAGGCGACGGGCGACCGGGTTCTGCGCGATCTGGGCATCTACCTCTATACCACCGAACTGGAGGCCATCGAGAATTACTGGTTCGATGTGACCCGGCGGAACCGGCCTCCGGCGTTTTCGGGGGCTACGGTTGCGATGGTGTGGGGCGGGAAAGCGGTACCGGCAACCTGGTTTTCCAGCGAGCCGGAGAAGATTCACGGGATCAACTGGCTGCCCTTCACGGGCGCGTCGCTCTACCTGGGCCGGCATCCGGATTACGTCCGGCGCAATTACGACGCACTCGTTCGGGAGACGGGCGGGGCGCGGTGGCATGACTGGGCGAGCTATGTGCTGATGTACGAAGCACTCGCGGACCCGACCGATGCGCTGCGGCAATACTCAAGCGCGCAAGAGGAGCTTCCGCTTGAAGAAGGCAACTCGCGCGCGAACATCGACCACTGGCTGCACGCCCTGGACGCGCTCGGAACGGTGGAGCGCTCCGTGACCGCCGACTATCCCGGGTATGCCGTCTTCAGCAAGGGCGGGCGGAAGATCCACGTGGCAGCCAACCTCGCCGCGTACCGGCGGACGGTTCACTTCTCGGACGGCGCGACGCTCACGGTCCGGGCGGGGGAGATCGCCGCGGACGGCCGCTGATCGGTGACGAGAACACCCGCTCGGGTCCTCCCTTCGACGGCTCACCGTGCACCCGGCCGCTCTTCGCCATGGCACTCCCCCGCTTGCCACGCCCTCGCCCACCCCGCCGCTGGGGTATGTCCGGCCTCTCCCGCCCGTCTCTGGTTCTCGCTCTTAAGTGGAATAAGCAAGCAGCCGAAAACAGGTGCATGGTACGCGGCGACCGCCGGGGTTCTGAGCCGGGACGAGGCCGGCGCCGAGCCGGATGCGAGGAAAGTTCTTGGTCTATTGGGACGAGCAATATGAGGACCATGAAGCACGCGTTCGGGTGCGCCGGAGTGCCGTGCTGGCGCAGGGGGTCCAGCAGGTCCAGCGTGTCATGTGGCAGGCTGGCTTTGGGTACGAGACGGTCCAGTGGCCGTTCGCACCGGATCCGCAACGCTGACCTGGCCGGATGCGTCTTCCGGCGAGATGACCCGCGGGCCGGAGCCGGACACCCGGTGCGTCTTTCTCCTGGCTTCACCAACCCGCCAGGATCTGGGAAGGAAAGCGGCTTCCCCGAGAGCTGCGCGGCCGGACCCCGGTAACTCTTTCTCCAGCGCTCCAAGCCGGTTTGTGCCTCGATCAAATTCAAGTAGCAGTGCGCGTCGAGAAGCTCCGCCCGCAGCCTGCCGTTGAAAGCCTCACTGTAGGTGGCGTTCTTCGGGGCGTGATCCCCATCTGGGGCAGGAGCCGTAATCGCGGGACACTGCATCTACCGGGCGCCTGCCCGGGTGACTGGTGGCGCCTTGCCGGGTCAGAACGCCCGTTGATTGGCTGACCGGGCCGGGAGAAGCAGCATTCACCCCGGCGGGCCTGGGCGTTCAGCGCCTGCCCCGCCTCGAGCGCCGGGAGTTCCTGACACTCCATCATTTGCAGCGGCGGCTCTTCGGAAAGGCGGCGCCGTGCCGGTAGACAGGTCACGACCGGTCCGGCCCTCTTTGCGGAGCAGCGAGAATCCGCTCCCGGTGCGCAGCGAGATTGCTGCCCATCCGGAGGTGCCCCTGCCGGACTACCCCGGCGCCTGTTCCAGTTCGTGCGCCAGTTTCTCCGCGGAGACGAGAGCCCGGTCGATGTCCGCGCGGTGCGGCCGCAGCTCGATCGCCGCAGTGTTGTCGGTTTCCATCCGGTGCCGGAGCGCGAGGGCCCGCTCCCGGCCGTCTCGGGCAGCGCGCAGCGCCTCGGTCCGCTTCCCCTCCCGGCGTAGCAGCTGTGCCAACGTGACGCACCAGCCCGGCTGGCGGAAAGCCGCCGCGACACGGGACGCGGTTTCCGCCGCACGGGCCTGTTCTTCAAGGGAAGTTCCCGGTGCGGTCAGGAGAAAGTCCGCGCCCGCTTCCGCCTCCGGAGTGGCGGCGAACTGGGCCAGCAGCTCCCGGGAGGCCGCGAGACGCTGCTCGGCAGTCACCTGCGGAGAGTCGGATCGGACGATGCGGGCCAACGCCTTCGGTGCAAAGGGGCTCGCCGGATAGCGGTCGGGGATCCGCCGGTAATCCTGAATTGCTGCTGACGGATCGTAGGTCTCCCGCTCCGCGGCGAGTGCAAAGGAGAGCGAGTCGGCCCAGATGCTGCGCGGCCACCGCTCCAGCGCGCGCTCGAGCTGGGTAATCCGCGGCTGCGCCTGTAGTGCCACCCGGCTGGCAGCCGGTCCGCCGCCGCGCTGCTCCTCGCGCGTCTCCCGGGCGCCCCCTCCCCCCGGTGTTGCGCCTCCATCCGTGCCGTTCGAGGCGGTGACGGGCGGAAGGGTCACGTATTCGGCAAAGGCCGGGCCGAAGAGGCGGGAGACGGGGATCGGCCCATAGAGCGAGAGCTGGCGCCGGAACCAGGAAACGTCTCCTGCGGCGAGGCTGGAACGGTGCGTGTAGCCGTACCAGACCGACGCGGCGGCGCCGGTGACGGCGTACAGCAGCACCAGACCGGCGGCGGTGCCGACCAGCTTGCGGATATCTCGCCGCTCTGCCGGCCGGCACACCCGCGGCAGTAGGCGAGCGTGAATCCCGAGCAGCACACAGCCGCCCAGCAACAGCGTCCCCTTTCCATACAGCCACAGGCTGCGAAGCGGGTCCGCCTCATAGAACGCGGTGAGACCGCGGGAGGAGAGGAACGGATTGAGGCTGTATCCAAGCGCCAGATCCAGGCCCCACAGCACTGCCGCCATCGCGAACCCACCGGGAGCACTGCGGAAGAGTGTAGCGCACGTGAGCGCCAGCATGGAGAGGAACCAGAGCGACGGCAGGGCTGCGAGGAGGGGCGGTCCCAGATCCACCGGTTTGAGGCCGACCGAGCAGACTCCGAGCGTCACGGTCGTGAGCAGAATGGGAAGCACCATGGCCAACAGCACCCGCATGGTGACGACGCGGTGGAGCGAAACCGGCTTACATGCGAGGACGGCGCCGATCCCGCTGCGGTACTCCGGAGCCATACTGTGAGCCACCAGGAAAGCGCCCAGGATCGGCATCATCAGTTCCGCAATGTTCGTGGCGACCGCCTGGCTGAACTCGCTCGCCAGCGCCATCATCCAGAGGGTAACCATCTGGCTGGCGGCGAGCGGCAGCACCAGAACCCAGTAACCCCCGCCCATCAAGACGGCGTAGTTGTACCGCCAGAGGTTGCCCCGCTTCGAACGTATGGCTTGCATCCCGGTTCCTTGGATCACTCCGGCTCCGCGGCGAGTCGCTCATTGACCATCTGGCGGAGGCGATCCGTATCGTAAACGACGTTGGTGAAGATGCCGCGCACGCGCCGCTGGCGATCCGTGACGATCAGCGCAGGCAGGGTGGACGCCCGGTACGCCGTGGCCAGGGATGACTTCGCCTCCGGGGATGCGGCGGCGGTGGTCGGGTCGCTCGCGATCGGAAAATGGTACCCGCCGGCGAGGGCGAGCGCCGCCCCGTCGCCCTGATCTTCCGAAAGAGCGATGGCAATCGGCTGCACCCCGCGGCCTCCATATTCGTGGGCCATCACCTCCAGGGCCGGCAGGGTGCGAGCCGTCTCGAGGTCGTGTGGGGAGAAAAGGTAGATCAGGAGCACCTTTCCCTGGTAGGCCGCGCTGCGCACCGTCCCGCCGCGACCGTCCGGCAGCCAGAAGCCGGGCGCGCGGGTTCCGAGCCGGAGATCCTGCTGTTCCAGCTGCGGCCACATTGTGGAGCGCTGGACCTGGGCCTCCGGAGTCGCCTCGTAGGCGCGGACGGCGCCGAATCCGGTCACCAGGCACATCGCCGGCACCGCGAGCGCCGGCAGCACGACGTTCTCCGCCCGGCGAAGCTCGCCCCGGCGAAAACGCTCCACTACCGGTCCGGCCAGCAGGAAGAGGAGGACGGCGGCTCCGGCAAACAGGAGCAGGTTCTGGCTATAGTCCGGTCGCAGGTAGACGGGCACGTAGCTGAGCCCGGCCATCGCACAGAACCAGGCAAACAGAACGATGATCCCTCCCAATGGGCTCCGCAGCATCCGGGAGAGGAGAAAGCTGAGGGTCCCGACCGACGCCACCAGCGGCACGGTGCGGAGGAAGGCGTATCCGTGAGCCGCCAGGCTCAGCGGCCCCGCCGCGGCAAGCTGGCCCAGCGCCGCCCCCAGGAACGCCAGCCCGGTCAGGAGCAGCCACGTCGCCAGGCCGGCGAGGAGGGACAACAGCACCCAGCCGGCGCCGTCGACCGGCTTGCTGCGGAGGACGGCCCCCAGGCCGGCGCCCTGGTCCCGGATGGCGGCATAGGCAAACCAGAGGCAGGCTGCCGTCCCGAACGCTCGGCCGAGCCAGGCAGTGAGCACCACGGCCGTCGGGGCCGCGAGATCTCCCTCGCTCCAGGCGAAGAGGCCGGACCCGAGCAGCGCGATCAGCCCGAGCATGCGCAGCCCGGGGTTGCGAAGCTCGGCGGTAGCGGCCAGGCGAAGGAGTGCGAGTTTACGCTGCATCGGCGCTCTCGTCGCGACCCATGAGCCATACATAGGCATCTTCCAGGTTCGGATCCACCGTCTCCGCGTCGTCGACCGGACGCGCCGCGGAGACCCC
>CAYQDT010000405.1:0-4689 GCA_964416225.1 uncultured bacterium | reverse complement strand
CAACCGGTTCGTCGCGTACGCGCGCCTGGACGACGCCCTGTTCACCCTGCTCACGCTTCGAGGCAGCCGTCAACAGCTCCGCGATGCGCTGATCGAGCGCTACTTCGACCCGCCGGTCCAGGCGCGCCTGTTCCTGCAAGCCGCCATCAATACGCAGGCGTTTGCTTACAGCGAGCAGTTGTTAGCCGCCGGCGCCGCCGGGAGGGTGCGCGAGGTGCCGCCGGGCGAGGATGCGGTCGCCGAGGCGGTCCGGGACCAGGGCTTCCGTCGTGCCGTCGTGCTGGCGTACAACCGGCGGTGTGCCCTGTGCGGCATCTCCATCCTGACGGCCGAAGGGCACACCGTGGTCGATGCTGCCCATATCATTCCGTGGAGCATCACGCGCGACGACCGACCGACCAACGGGATCGCTCTCTGCCGCCTCTGCCACTGGGCGTTCGACGAGGGGATGCTGGCGGTCACCCCGCACTACACGGTCCTGACCTCGCCGCAGCTCGCTCTCGGCGGGAACATTTCGGCGCATCTGGGGACGCTGCGCGGTCGCGGCATCCTCCGCCCGGCGCTCGAGACCCATCTCCCGGATCTCGACGCGCTGGAGTGGCATCGCCGGGAGCGATTCCGGAGCCGGTGACCCGCCCAGGGGAAGGCGGCGCCAACCGGTGTCTGTGGGAGACACTCCGGCCCGCGAGACTCACGGACCGGAGCGCGAAACAGCTATTTCCCCGCGAGGATCAGGTCCACGCGGCGGCTCACGTCCTTGAGATACTCCGCGTCCCCGGCGCCGAGCTCGCAGGTGACCCAGCCATGGTAGCCGATCTCCGAGAACGCCTTGCGGACCTCCGGCCAGTTGATGCTGCCCTCCCGGAGGTTCACGAAGCTGCCCTTGATCCCCTCGAAGAGGCCCGGACCGCCCTTGAAGTCCTTCAGGTGCACCCGCTTGATGCGGGGCCCGAGGGTGCGGATCCAGTCTTCGGGCCAGGCGAACGGGACCACGTTGCCGACGTCGAAGTACGCCTGGACGTGGGGAGTCCGGAAGCTGTCGACGAAGGCGCTGAACTCCAGCGGGCTGAGGAGGAAGTTGTTCCAGACCTCCTCCAGGTTGATGGTGAGGTCCAGCTTTTCGGCGGTGGGAATGAGCTTCCGGATCCCCTCCTGGGCCCACTGGTAGGCGCTTCGGTACGGCGTGGCCGCGTTCACGATGCCGGGGACCAGCAGGATACAATCCGCTCCGAACAGCTTCGCGGACCGGAGCGCCGCCTCGGCGTTCCGGATGCTCCGCTCCCGCTGGGCGGGGTCCGGATGCGTGAGCGGCGGGTTCCAGCCGCCGTAGATCACCGAGTGGAGGCGGATCCCCGCGCGCTCCGCCGCCGCGCGCAGCGGCTCACACTCCGCTTCCGGCAGCGGGGGCATCTCCACCCCGGCAAAGCCGCAGTCGCGCGCCAGCTTGAACCGGTCCGCCGGCGGCAGCGCGGAGGGCAGCATCGAATAGATGACCGCCTTCTTGATCTCGCCTTCCGCCGGGGCGGCCACGGTGGGCTGCCCCAGGGTAGCGGCCAGCGCGGCGCCGGCCGCGGATTGCGCGAGGAAGTCCCGTCGCGTCATGCTAGCTCCTGTTCGTTGAGGGTGCCGCGGGAGGCGCCGCCTATCCGAGCGCCGGTTTTCCGGGACGGGCCATGGGCGCGATCGCCAGGTTTCCGTCCCAGCGCAGATCCTTCGGGAAGAGATCTTCGTTCGACTTCTGGATCTCGTCCCACGTCACGGCGGCGCCGGTGTAGGCGGCCATCCGCCCCATCAGGCCGACCAGCGTGCTGCGCGCCATCTTCTCTTCACCCCGGATCGGCTGGTTCCGGCGAATCGCCGCGAAGAGCGCGTCGTGCTCGAGCTGGTACATCGTCTTTTTCGGGGGCTCGGTGCGCCACTGGGTGTCGCCGCTCATCTCGGCGGCCGCAAAGTGGACCGTTCCCGTGCCGCGCGCCCCGACCACGTAATCCGTGTTGTCGTTGTGGGGGCAGTCCGCGATCTGCCGCTGGGCCATCGTGGCGCGGGTGCCGTCCGCCCATTCGTAGAAGACATCGATGTGGTCGAAGATATTCCCCTCGCTGTTCGGATGGACCCGGCCTCCGGTCGCCACGCAGCGCACCGGCGGGACGTCCTTCATCGCCCAGAGGATCTTGTCCACGCTGTGACACGCCTGCTCGATCAGGCCGTCGCCGCTGAGCCAGACGAAGTTGTACCAGTTGCGGATCTGCCACTCCACGTCGCTCATCCCCGCGGGGCGCGCGGAGGCCGGCGGCATCGGCTTGACGGGTCCGGTGAGGTAGGTGGCGTGGACGAACCGCACCGGCCCGATCGCGCCCTCATGCAGCCGCTTGTAGAACGCCCGGTGCGGCTCCGCGTACCGATAGCAGAAGCCGGAGAGGAAGCTGCGGTCCTTCCGCCCGGCGCCGATCGCCCGGAGCGCCGACATCACGCCGGCCACGTCCGTGCCCATCGGCTTCTCCGCGAAGATGTGCTTGCCGGCGGCCACCGCGGCCTTGATATGCTGCGGGCGGAACCCGGGCGGCGAGCAGAGGAGCACCACGTCGACGCCGCTGTGGATGACCTGCTGGTAGGCGTCCAGGCCCACGAACTGGTTCGACTCGGGAACCTGAACCCGGGATCCGACCCCCTCCTGCTTGCGGAGATTGGTCAGGCTGCGGTCGAGCTGGTCCTTGAGGACGTCACCCATCGCCGTGAGGTAGATCCCCGGATCGGCCTGGAGCGCGTCGGCCGCCGCGCCGGTCCCGCGTCCGCCGCACCCGACGAGGCCGACCTTGATCATGTCGGATCCCTGGGCGAAGGCGTAATTCCCGGATGCCAGGAGGGCGGCCGCCGAGCCCGCCGCCGTGGCGCTCTTCAAAAACTCCCGGCGGCTGCTCGCCGCGCCACCGCGCTCATTCTGCTCCGACATGGCTCCTCCTCCCACTTTCGCCCGCACTCCCATAGCGCGGAGCTGCCGCTTGCCCGGCCGCCCGGCGATCCGGATCGTTGACGACCTCGGGGTTCGCGGCGAGCCGGCCACCCTCTGCTGTTCGGACCGGGCGTCCTGGTCTCCTGCTCTCCTCCGGAGATGTCGCCGGCGGCCGCGGCGGCGCTCGTTGGGACGCGCCGTCCCGCGGCTGTTCCGGGCGGCACGGTGAGCGGATGGTTGCCGGCTTCCGTTGGCTCGCGAGCTCCGCTCGGGCCCTCGGCGGATGACGATCGACCTCTCCGCGCGGCGGCTCCTTCGCCCATTCCTCCACCGTGAGCGGTGGCGAGGCAGACCGGTTGACCCTCCGGCGGCGTGTCACGGATTCTCGTGCGGCGGCGATCATGGGGCATCCCGGAATCGCCGGGGCACGGATACGACGGGGGAAGAAAGCATGAGCAGTACACAACCGTTTCCGCTCTCGGACCGGATCGGAGCCGGCGAGCACATCCCCGGAGAGGGAACACGGCAGATCCAATCGCCACCCCGCGAGGCGCCGCTGCAGGCCGTCTGGGAGGCGATGGAGCAGATCCCCACGGGGGCTTACTATGCGGCCGTTGGGGGGTCGATCGCCCTCTCGCTCTCTCTCTACCTGGCCGGCAAGAAGGACACGGCGCAATTCGTGGGCCAGTGGGCGCCGACCTTCGCCGTGCTGGGGCTGATGAATAAGCTTCTCCGGCCGTCGCGGTAGCCCGGCTGCGGCCGATCGCCGAGAAATCGGGTGCCGGCTCGCCGCCGGGCCGGCACGCCGTACCAGGAGCCCGCCGCCGGCCACGAGGCTCCGGTCCCCATCCGTCCTGATCCCGCGCCCGCTGGATCCGCGCTCGTCCCCTCTTTCGGGACCGGCTCGGGGGTCGGCCTCCAATACCTAGCGGAGATGTTGGCCACTGTCGGAAAAACTCTGTTTCAAATAATCTCGCGGTGCGACCCATCATGGAACCGGAAACTTCCTGCGGCCGCCTGCGTCTGACTTCGGCGGCGCAGCAGGTTCGCCCTGGTGAAACCCTTTCCCCCATCCCTCCCCCATCCCACAGCCCGCCGGGAATGCACGGGTCTGCAATCTCGTATGAAACGATGGCTGCCGGGAGGCGGCCCCCGGGCGGGCGCGGCGGCAGGAAACGGCCCCGCGCATGCGCGCTCGGACATAGGGTGGAGAAGGACTTGCGCTTCGCCGTGAGCGAACTTCTGCGCAAGGGCTGCTGCAGCCCTGCCCCATCACGAAGCCGGTCACGGCTTCACCATTCAAGGATCGATCAGTCATGAATTCCCAGGAGAACACACTCACGTCGCGGCGCGAGTTCCTCAAAGCGACGGGCGGCGTGGCCGCGGCGTCGGCTCTGGCCGGGGTAGCCGTTCCGGCGGTGCATGCGGCCGGCAGCGAGCAGATTCAGGTCGCGCTCGTCGGCTGCGGCGGGCGTGGCAGCGGCGCGGCCGTGAACGCGCTCTCCACCACCAGCGGCCCGATCAAGCTGGTGGCGATGGCCGATGCCTTTTCGGATCGTCTGAACAGCAGCCATGGCTCCCTCACGGGCGCCAAGGGCAAGCAGGTGGACGTTCCCCAGGACCGCCAGTTCATCGGTTGGGACGCTTACCAGAAGGCGATGGACTGCCTGAAGCCGGGGGACATCGTCATCCTCACCACGCCGCCCGCCTTCCGCTGGGTTCATTTCACTTACGCCATC
>CAYQDT010000404.1:0-4697 GCA_964416225.1 uncultured bacterium | reverse complement strand
CAGCAGCACGAGCAGCCAGAGCAGGGCGCCCGGGTGGCCGTGGATCGTGAACTGGCTCTCGTTCGCCTGGATCCCGGCGGAGAAGTGGCGCCAGCCGGTGAGTAGATAGGCCGTATTCGGGAGCAGTGCCATCCAGATCGCGCCGAGGAGTAGTCCGACGAGCAGACGGCGCCTGCCGGCCCGCCCTCTAATGACGGCGCCCAGCGCCCAGCCCGCCAGAACGGGCGCGCCCGCCAGCACCAGGTTCCAGGCCACGCTGCGGAGATCCACCGCGGGTGACAGCACGGTAATGCGGGAATCCGGCATGGGCAGAGAGTCGGCGGACAGGCCGTGACGGGAGGCGGCCCGGCGCGTGACGGGCTTTCCTACCAGCCCGCCCCCACCGGGAAGGAGGGCTCCGGAGGCAGTTCCACGCTCTTCATGAGCGGCCTGCCACCCGGGTGTACGTACACCGCCATCTTGTGGCTATGACAGAAGTCGACGATCTCCCGGCCGTGGTCGGAGTAATAGGGAACGCCCAGCAGGCAGTAGGTCACTCGCTGCCCCGCCGAAATGATTGGGAGGTCCTCAATGGACCCCAGGACCGTAGTCCCCTTTACCGTCCGGCCCACCAGCCCCGGGTTGTCATCCAGGAAGCCGATCACCGTGGCGCGATGGGGAGAATGCACGTCCCGGAGCTGGCCCAGCAGAGCCATTCCCTCGTCGCCGGCGCCAAGGATCAGCACGCGGGGCCCGTTCGGGGCCGGCAGCATGCCGAACATCTCCCGGAGAAGGACGTAGCTCATCCGTACGCCGACCACCAGGACCGTGAAAACAAGCCAGTCCGTGATGAAGGCGGCCCGCGAGATCCCGCCGAACCCCGTCAGCAGCGCGACACCGCTGATTGCCAGGAGGGAGCCGAAGGTACTTCCCGCAATCGTGGTGACCGCGTCCACCGCGCCCGCGCACCGCCAGACGCCCCGATAGGCGCGGCATGAGGCGAGGCCCACCAGCTTCGCGACGAGGATCATCGGCAGCATCGCGAGCATGGTGCTCTTGACCGGCGCCGGCGGATCGCCGTCGAAGCGAAGCAGGTATGCCGCGAGAAACGCGAGGGGCACCAGTCCCGCGTCGAGCAGCAGTTGCATCATCTGCCGCTTGTACAGGATCTTCCCGCCCAGCAGCCGCGCGTGTGACGGCGCCGCGGCCTCGTCGCTGTAGACGCGGAGGAATCCGAGGAAGATGCCGAGTACGGCCAGCACCCCGAAGAGGAGCCCCGCGAGCACGGCCACCGTCAGCAGTTGGTAGCGCATCGCCGCCACCGCCAGGCCGCCGAAGAGACCCGTCAGGGCGTACAGCACCAGTACGGTTCCCCGCTCCGAGAGGCCGAGCGCTACCAGGCGGTGCGAGGTGTGATCGCGCCCCCCCTGGGAGATGGAGCGGCCGTTCAGCGTCCGGACCACGGAGACGAGGGTCGTGTCGAAGATCGGAATGGCCAGCACGGCCACGGGCACCAGCATCGAGAGAAAGAGGTTGGGCGCGCTCCGCTGCGCCCCGTTCACGGCCATCGCCGCCAGCGAGAAGCCGATGAACATGCTGCCGCAGTCACCCATGAAGATGCGAGCCGGGTTGAAGTTGTAGAGCAGAAACGCGGCGCAGGCTCCGGCCAGCACCAGAGCCGCCGAGGCCGCATGCGCGGAGGCTGCCCCGGCGGCGCAGATCGCCATCGTGACGGCGCACACCGCGCTCACTCCCGCAGCCAGGCCGTCCATATTGTCCAGGAGGTTCACCGCGTTGGTGATGCCCAACAGCCAGAACAGCGTGATCGGGAGCGAGAGCAGCGGCGGAAGGGAGTGAAAGGTGTTCCCCGCCATGATGAAGATGGCGCACGCCGCGATCTGCCCGAGCAGCTTGTGGTGCGGCCGGAGCTGCACGCGATCGTCCACGAACCCGAGGACGAACATCAACCCGGACGCGATCAGCAGCGGCAGCATTGTCCGCCACTCGCCGGTGACGGCCCAGCCGGCGAGTGCTCCTCCGAAGATCCCGATCCCCCCCATCAGCGCGGTGGGGCTCTTGTGCCACCGGTCCGCGCGCGGACGGGCCACCCAGCCGAGACGACGCGCTGCCAGGATGACCAGCGGCGTCAGGAGCGCCGTCGTCGCGAAACTGGCCAGGAACGGAAGGATGAGTGGGAGCATAGAGTGACTTGGGAGGAGTGGGTGCGGGTTGCGTTATCGGGCGCCGACGGCGGCAGGAGTCTCGACGGCCGTGTTCCGCAGCCAGGCCACGGTCCGCTGCAAGCCTTCGTGGAGGTCCACCGTCGGCTCATAGCCGAGCAGCTGGCGCGCCTGGGAGATGTCCGCCAGGGAATGCGGCACGTCGCCGGGCCGTCCGGGCAGCCGCTCCACCTCCGGCTGAACGCCGATGATTCCTGCCAGCTCGCGAATCACGTCGTTCAGCTCATACCGCTTGCCGCAGCCGACGTTGAACAGCTCGCCGGAAACCCCCGGCGCGTCCAGCGCCTTGAGGTTGGCCTGCACCACGTTGTCGATATAGGTGAAGTCGCGAGACTGAGTTCCGTCCCCCTCCAGAGTAAGCGGCTTCCCGTTCAGCAGCGCCCGCGCAAACTTCGGAATCACGGCGGCGTAGGCGGAGTTCGGGTCCTGCATGGGACCGAAGACGTTGAAATAGCGGAAGCAGACCGTCTCCAGGTAGCCCAGTTGGGCAAAGACGCGCACATATTGCTCCGCGGCGAACTTGCTGATGGCGTACGGGCTCATCGGCGCCGGACGCATCGTCTCCACCTTCGGAAGGGTCGGCGTGTCACCGTAGGCGGAGGAAGAGCCGGCATACACGAAGCGCCGCACCCCGGCCAGCCGGGCCGCCTGCAGCAGCGTGACGGTGCCGCCCACGTTGGCGGCGTTGCTCGCCACCGGATCATGGAGGGGGCGGGAAACGGAGGGGATCGCCGCCTGGTGCAGCACGGCATCCATCCCGTGCACGGCGCGTGCCGCCGCTTCCGGATCACAGATATCCGCCTGCATCCATTCCAGTTCCGACAGCAGCGGCTCCACGCGCCAGAACAAGCCGGTGCGGAGATTATCAATAATGCGCACGGTGTGCCCCTGCTGCAGGAGAGCGCGCGCCAGATGGGACCCGATAAACCCGGCTCCGCCGGTGACCAGTACCTTCACCCTACACCTCGTGGTTCCTTAGATGGGCGACATTCATCGCGATGGCCGCCTTGGTGAACAATCGACCTGCCGGATCTGGTCCGGCAGCATCTTGCGCCCGTCCGGCATCAACCGGATCGAGGCGCCGGGGAACTCCCCGAACACTGGTGGCGAAACGCCGCGACGCTGGCCCTTCTAGCTTGTCAGCATTGAAAGAAAGCATCGCTTAACTCTACATTAAACCTCGGTAGAGAGTCTCGATATCGCTCACCAGACGGGTAACGGAAAACCGTTGCGCAACGTGAATTCGTCCCGCATCCGCCATTCGTGCCGCCTCATCGCGGTGCTCGAGCTGCCGGAGGATCGCCTCCGCCAGCGCAGACGCGTCCCCGGAAGGGACCACCCGCCCCGTCCGGCCGTCATCAACCAGATCACTCACGGCGCCGACGTTGGTGGCCACCACGGGACGCGCGGCGGCCAGCGCTTCGATCAGCGTGACCGGCAATCCCTCGTTCCGGGAGCAGAGGACCACACTGTCCAGGTCCGCGTACAGCTCCGGCAGGTCGGAGCGGAACCCCAGAAAGTGGACGGCCGGCGCCGCGCCGGGCTCGACCGGCCCCGCCGTCCCAGCGGCAGGCTGGCGCCGCTGCGGCGGCTGACCCGGCTGATGCGATACTACGGGCAGGCCGAGCGAGAGAGCCTGGGCCTCCAGCCCGTCACGGAGCTCACCGTCACCCACCACCAGAAACTGCACTCGCGGGCTGCGCTCCGCCACCCGCCGCGCGGCTTCGAGAAACAGCTCGTGCGCTTTGATCGGAACGAGACGCGCGACGATCCCTACCAGCGGAACGTCCGGTCCGAAACCGAGTTCCCGGCGCAGGCTGCCCCGGTGCGCTTCCGCCCGGAGAAACGGCTCCAGCTCGAGGCCGAGCGGGATCCGGACCATCTGCTCCGGCCGGCCGACGCCGAATCCGAGGATCTCGCGCTGCTGCGGCTCCCCGAGGACGACGATCCGGTCCGTCGAGCGGGCCAGGGCGCGCTCGATCCGGAGGAACAGCTCCGTCTTCTTCTTGGAGAAGTAGCCGTGGAAAACATGTCCGTGATAGGTATGGACCACGCGCGGCACCCGCGCCAGGCGGGCGGCAATCCGGCCCGCGGTTCCGGCTTTGGCCAGGTGCGTGTGCACGATGTGCGGGCGGTAGCGCCGGATTTCCCGGTACACCTGTCCCACCGTGAGCAGGTCCGAACGAAGCGAGATCTCTCGCCCCAGGCCGGGCACCCGGGTGAATCGCACGCCGCGCTCTGCGGCCAATCCTTCCATACTTCCTTCATTCGGCCCGACATTGCCGGAAAGCAAGGTCGAATCGAACTCGGGCGCGCGGAGGCGCTCGGTGAGAAAGATCGCCTGGTATGATGGGCCGCCTACGTTCAGGCGCGTGATGATCCGCATCACGCGTATGGGGACCTGGTTCACGTCTAGAGCTCCAAACCGTTGAGGGCGGCGCGGTCCTTCTCACAACGCGCGGGACCACCCCGGTACAG
>CAYQDT010000403.1:0-4706 GCA_964416225.1 uncultured bacterium | reverse complement strand
CCTTCTTCATTGTTCTCCGTGTCTTCCGTGTCTCCGTGGTGAGATCAGATCCCGCGCCTACTTCCGCTGCAGGCGAAGCACCGTGACGGATCGGGGCGGGAAGGTGTGGGTGAACCGGCGGCCGAGCCCGGAGAGCGGCCGGGTTTCCGGCGCGATCTTTTCCGGCTGCTCCAGGCTGTTCTCCGCGTCCATGCTGCCGCCCGTCAGGACCGTTTCGCGGCCCGTTCGGCGGAGGGAGCCGGCGCCCTCCAGGTTGATCCGGACGGTCCGGGGCACGTCCGCGCCGTTCACCACCTTCAGGATCAGATCGCCGCTGCCGTCCGCGCGGCCCGCCGCGGCGGCCAGGTTGGGGACGGGCTGCTCCTGGACGTCGTGGATCAGCTTTCCGTCCAGGTAGCAGCGGATCCGGGGCCCGGAGAGCTCCACCCGGATGTCGTACCAGCGGCCGGTCTCGATGTGGCCGGGAACGTGGCTGCCGAGCTGGACCTTCTCCGCGCCGTCGGAGCGCTCGATGCCGTGCTCCCGGTTCTGCCAGCCGCCGATGTTCCACCAGTAGTACTGCTCGTCGCCGCGCACGCGGAAGAGGATCAGGAAGCCCTCGGAGCCGGCCAGCTTCCGGGCCTTCAGGTGGAGGGTGTAGTCGGAGAGACCGGAGAGGGCGGGCGCGTCCAGGACGGCGCGCATGTTCGTCTCCGGCGAGGTCTGCCGGTAGGCGCCGTCCACCACGGACCACTGACCGCGGAGCGAGCGCCAGTCCGCGGCGCCGCTCGGGAAGCTGGAGGCGTAGAGGGTCTTCCCGTCCTGCCGGACCTCCACGTCCCGGAACTCCGCGCGGGTGGCCCAGGTGCCGAGGCCGATCCCGCCTTTCTCCACGGTCACCGCACCGGGCTCCGCGTGGAGCTCCGAGGGCAGGATGACGTCGGGGCGGCTGGCCGCGAAGAGCTTCTGGACGTAGTAGGATGGCGTGCCGTAGCTCCGCAGGCCGTCGAACACGATGGCGTCCGGGTTCCAGCGCCGGTCATTCGCATTCACGAAAAGCGGCGCGTAGGAGGCCATGCGCACCACGTCGGCATTCCGCTCCAGGCCGGTCATCCAGGCCGCCTCGGCCAGCGCCGCGCGGAGATTCCCCTTCCCGCAGTTCTGGGTGACGGCGTACTCGCCCACGTACACCTTCGGCCCGCTCCGGGCGTAGGCGTCGTAGTAGCCCATGTTCTCCCAGAACCAGGCCGGCGAGTTGTAGTAGTGGTCATCCACCAGCTCCGTCGGGTGCGGGACCCGGGTATTGGCGATGGTGACGATGGTCGGGTACTGCCGCTTGATGGCGTCGTAGAAGACGCGGTAGCGCTCGGCATACTGCGCGTGGGTCCCGCCGAACGTGTTGCCGAACATGCCGTTCTCGTTCCCGATCTCCACGTAGCGCAGGTTGAACGGCTTCGGGTGGCCGTTCTTCGCCCGCAGCGCGCCCCACTGGCTCGTGACGGGCCCGTTGGCATATTCGATGGCGTCCAGCGCATCCTGCACCCACGGCTGGAGCTGCTCCATCGGGACCACGTCATGATGGGAGAGCCCGCAGTTCACCACGAAGAGCGGCTCCGCGCCCAGATCCTCGCACCACTGGAGGTACTCGTGGTACCCCAGCCCGTCCGTGGAGCGGTAGCCCCAGTTGTCGTTCAGGTGCCCGGGGCGCGCCGCGATGTCTCCGAGCGTGCTCTTCCAGCGGAAGGCGCAGGAGAGCCGGTTGCCCTCCACGAAGCAGCCGCCAGGGAAGCGGACGAAGGCGGGGCGGATCGCGCTCACCTGCTCGGCAAGGTCCGCGCGCAGGCCATTCGAGCGGCGCCGGAAGGTCCGCTCCGGGAAGAGAGAGACCTCGTCCAGCCAGACGGTGCCGGGCGCGTCGACGCCCAGGACCAGCCGCGCGGCGGGATCGGTGGCGCTCGGGGTGAGGGTGGCGGTGACCCGCTGCCAGGTGGGAGAGAGGTTCCGGAGCGCCGTCCGCGCGTAGACCTCCCCGCCGGCACTCTCCAGCGTGACCCGGACGGGGGTGTGGAGCGTCTCGCTCCGGCGCACGAAGAAGCTGAGGTGGTACCGGGCGCCCGCCCGCACGGGAACGCCCCAGTAGCCGTCATTCGCCAGGGTGACGCGGCCGGCGCCGCCGGCCTCCAGGCGCAGGGAATGGGCCCCGGCGGCGCCCGGCGGAAGATCGCCGTCCAGGGAGATCTTGCCCTGGGCGCCCGCCTCCGAGCGGAGGGTCCACGCCATCGGCTGCCCGCCCCGGGGATCGCTCTCCTGGAAATCCCGGTTGCGGACCAGCTCGGCGTACAGGCCGCCGTCGCCGGCGTGGTTGATCTCTTCGAAGAAGACGCCGTAGAGGCTCGGGTTCACGCGGGGGCCGGTCTGGTCCGCGTGGACGGTCAGCGTGGCGGGCGCCTCCCGTGCCTCCCGTGCCTCCGGTGCTTCCCGTGCCTCCTGCGCGCGCGCGGGGCGGAGCGTGCCGGAGGCGGCCAGGGCCAGCGCCCCGGCAGGGAGAAGGGTCCAGAACAACGTTTTTCGATGCATGAGAATCACCAGGGGCCGCACGCGGCCGGTTGCTTCGTTGAATGCGGTGCTTCTGACTTCGGTGCTCTTACTTTGGTGCGTCGACGCGCGCCGAGAGACCCCAGCCGCCGACTCCCTGCGCCACCTTCACCACCAGCACGTTCCGGCCGGCATGGAGGCTCAGCTGCGGCACCTCGTCCTCGTCCGGGCTGACTCCGCGGATATGGTTCACGCTCCAGACCTGCCGGCCGTTCAGCCAGACGCGGGCGCCGTCATCCGAGCCGAGGTAGAGCGTGGCGTTCCGGACGTCCCGCGGGCTTTCGATCACCGCCACGGCATAGGCGACCGCGTTGTCATGGCTGCCGCCGAAGAGCTGGTGGAAATCGAGCGCCTCGCTCTTCGTCCGGGCCCGGAGCCACCGGAAGGGTGCCCCACCCACCGCGGCGGTGTCACCCGGCTCGGGATGCAGCGCCCCCTCCTCCGGGAGAAACGGCCGCTGGAGGATCTGGTCGATCACGGCCCGGTTGGCAGGCGAGTCCTCGGCGGTGGCGAGATGGGTGCCGGTGGGAATCGGCCCCAGAACGGTCCAGTTCTGGATGAAGGTGACGGGCTGCTCGTGACTCCGGTCCCGCCCCTCGAACACGGCGGCGAGGCGGCTCGGGTCCGCTTTCGGGAGCCGGTCGTAGGTCAGCAGACCGTTCAGCTCCTGCTCCACGTCCGTCAACTGAGTGTAGACGAAGCCGGAGAGGTTGGGCGCCTCGAAGAGCTGCGTGGTCTGGAAGCGCACCCGCCGGATCAGGTCGTCGGCGCTGCGGACGGTCTGGTAGCCCCAGCCTCGGGTCCAGGTGTGGCCCGGCACGGGGAGCGCGATGCCGCCGTACTCCCCCACCACCTTCGGCTTCACCGGATGCTCGACCCCTTCGCGGAGGAGGTTGTTGGAGTAGTTGTGGGCGTCCACCACATCGGTGAGCGAGCGCTGCGTCCAGCCGGAGGCGTCCGTGATGGGGCGGGAGGGGTCCAGGGTCCGGGTGAGGCGCACGATCCGGTCCTGGAAGGCGCCCGGGTTCCCCCAGTTCTCATTGAAGGGGATCCAGTGGAGCACGGAGGGATGGCTGCGGACGGCGGCGATCACTCCCTGCCACTCCCGGGTGAAGTTCGCCTCCGCCTCTTCGCCCACCAGGTTGTGGGAGGAGGGCATGTCCTGCCACACCGCCAGACCGAGGCGATCGCACCAGTAGTACCAGCGGGGGTCGTCCACCTTGACGTGCTTGCGGGCCATGTTGAAGCCGAGGCGCTTCGTCAGCTCCACGTCGCTCCGGATGGCGCGGTCCGAGGGAGGCGTGAGGATGCCGTCCGGCCAGTAGCCCTGGTCCAGCACGCCGCGCAGGAAGTACGGCTTCCCGTTCAGCGCCAGGCGCCCGTTGCGGAGGTCGTAGCGGCGAAACGCGCAGTAGCTCCGGACCTCATCGATCACCCGGCCGTTCACCCGCGCCCGGAGGGTGAGGTCGTAGAGGGCGGGGCTCTCCGGAGACCAGAGCTCCAGCCCCTCGAGACGCCGGCTCGGGAGACGGAACAGGCCGGTACGGCCGGCCTCCGGCTGCGGCCGGAGCTGCTCGCGGTCCACTTCATGGCCGTCCCGCGCGAGGACCAGCTCCACCTCCGCCGGCAGACGGCTCTGCCCGCGCAGCGTCAGGAGCACCCGCCCGGACCGGCTCTCCGGGTCCACTTCCGTGTCGACCCAGCCGAGGTTCAACGCTTCGCGGGCGACCGGCTCCAGCCAGACCGTTTTCCAGATGCCGGTGGTGCGGGTGTACCAGATCCCCTGGCTCCCGAGCTGCTTTCCCTTCGGCTGATAGGCGCCGGCTTTCGGATCCGCGGGATCGTACACGCCGACCACCAGCTCCTGCGGACCGCTCCCGCGGAGGGCGTCCGTCACGTCCAGGGAGAACGGCTCGTAGCCGCCGCGGTGGCTCCCCACCGGCCGGCCGTTCACCCAGACGCGGGTCTCCCAGTCGCAGCCTTCGAAGTTCAGCTTCACCCGCCGGTCTCGCCAGGGCGCGGGAACGTCGAACCGGCGCCGGTACCACACGCGCTCGTGCACCTCGCTGCCCTTGCCGATGCCGGAGAGCGCCGCCTCGACGGTGAAGGGGCCGAGAAATCGCAGCGGCATG